>JAVBQX010000327.1:0-27926 GCA_031548645.1 Thermoguttaceae bacterium | reverse complement strand
CGGCTCGCTGCACATGTACTTGTACGAGAGCGAACAATGCACCCCCGGCAGTTTCCCGATTTCCTCGGCCACTTTTTCACAATCGACATTCCTCGCGATGTTCTCACCGCACCAACACGTAAATACGCCTATTTTCATGGTTAATGTTCCAATACGTTATCTTAATGTCAATGTTAATTACAGTTCGTCAATAATAACCAATTGAGGTAATTGCGATGATTGTTTATCTCACCAATGAATAAGTATTACTACCATTGCAAAATATCATTCTTAACTTGGATTCATTTTTTCCAATTGTTCATATAAAGCCATATCACTCTTTATACAACACATTGGTCTGACACCTTTTTCAAAAAAGTCTTTTGCTTTTGAAGCCATTTGCGAATTGGCGATATTAATACCAAGCACATGGCAAATTGCCAGAAAATTTATGGTATAAAAAATATCGCACACAAAAGGTACTACATCGACTTTAAAATCGTCGCTCGTGTCTGAAAATACACCATTGGGAACCGGCGATGGAAATTTTCCAGTATGCAAGATTTTATTTCGAATAGAATTAAAAAACTTAATTCTATTTTCGATTTCTTTGGTTATGCTTTGTGCGTTCAAAAGACCAATTTCAGATAAGATATTTTTTAGTTTAACGATAGGGCCACCTAAACCTGAAGCAATAGAAGCATTAATTTTTGCAATGTAAGAATCTCTCAGTTGAGTATCACTAATTCTATTTTCCAGTACTGTCGAAATATCGGATTTTAACAATTCTTTATCATTGTCTGTTAAATCAACAATATTAATATTGGTTGGAGTAGCCGATGGAAAATTATCGTGAACAATATTAAGAGCCGTGGCAAGGTGAAAAATGGTTGTTTGTGCTATATTTGTTGTAGTTGCATTTATGAGCAAAATGGCCACTGTAAGATTATTGGTAGATAAACACTCTCTTTGTGTCCAAGCTTTTTGTAGCGTAGGCATTATTTGACATGGATGAATATCAAACCAAGGATTGGTAAACTGTATTTCTCGCCAGTACCGTTCACAATCGTCATTTACAAATACCCTTCTACCTCCGAAAAAAGTTAAAAGTTCACATAAATCATGAATCCCATCATCCTCTATTTCCTCAATGGCTAAAAAACTTTTATCAGATACATTCTGATCGTCAATCTCTAAATATGCAGTTGCAATTGGCTCTGACGCTGGCTTTGGAGGAGTGTATTCAACATGACACTCGCCTCCTCTTTCACAGTTCCATTGCATTTTTGTCTGAAGGCTTCCACTTTGATATATATTCTCGCAAAGTTTCTTATGGTCTGGTGGAATAATTAGAGTAATATTGTTTCCAATTTTATATTGGCAATCGTTTTTAAAGAAGGAAAAATTATATAAATCAACTTTTTTCATGGCAATTGTTTCGTGTATTTCCAATTAAATCGAATGTTAAGTATTAGGAATGTCGATATAATCAATGACTGAATAATTTCACTTCTCCAGCAAAAACAAAAACTCGCGGTTCGGTTTTTCGGCGTCGCGGAGCCATTCGTTCGTCCATTTCATCTCGGCCATGACGTTTTTTTTGTAGTCGATTTCGACCGTTTCCAATAGGCGGCCGTTTTGCTTCAACGTCTCGGCGAGTTCCTCCGCCGTCGCGCGGCCGCCGCTGCTGTACGAAAGCAACACGTATTTCGCGTTCACGGTCGCGATCAATTTGTCAATCGCGTCCATCGCGAGGAACCGGCCGTTTTCACCGCGTCGAAACTCCTCGAAAATCGACGCCGCGTCAACGTCCGAAGTGTCCACGCGACGTTTCGCCTTGCCGAACAGTTCCGGCCTGTCGTTCAGGCAAACGCTCGTCCAAACGTGGTAATACGACATGTAACGCACCCGCGAGGGGGGCATCTTTTCGTTGTTCGACCCGTACGGCGGATCGAAATACGCCAAATCGAACGTGCGGTTTTTGATCGCTTCAAAAACGTCCTCGTGCAAAACGGTATGCCGTTCGCGGTTGACCCAAAGTTTCGGCACCTTCAATTCGAGCGTCTTGTACGACCGCGGCGACCAATCGGCCAAATACGACACGAAATGCCCGAGCGTGCTGTCCACCTCATCGAGCGCGAGCATCAAACTGGTCAGTGCCACGCACTTTTCGACCTCATCCAAATTCAGCCGGTCGATTTCCTCGCGGATGCCGTCCAGTTTTCGCGTGTTGTGCAACTGCCACGGTCGTTTCAGCCCGTCCTGTTGCACCGACGAACCGTCGTTGACGTGACCGCCGTAATGTTCCGAAAACCAACCGTTTTGCGGCGGCACGGCGTTCAAATGCTCGATCAGCGAAACGTAATCGTTCGGCTCCTTTTCATTTTTCAAATAACAGGTCGCCAGCACCTTCGACCAAACCGCCACGTCGTTCGCCGTGACCTGATAACCCGCCGACTGTGCCAACGCCTGCGAAACCCGTGTCGACCCGGCGAACCCGTCGAGCACCGTTTGGGCGTCCATCCCGCCGATCAACCGCAAAATCCGCGGCAACAATTTTAATTTCGACCCGGCGTATTTGATCCCCTCCGTTTGCGGGAATGGGACGGTGTTTATGTTATGTTTCATGAGGCCGATTATTCATTCAAAACTTATCCTCAATCGGTGTGATAATGGAATAGCCATAGTAAAAACACAAATGTTGCAACATTTAACAGGATTCCAACAATCGCGTAAATGTATTCGTCTGATTTTAAAGCATTTTTCCCCAATGCAATTCCCAACACAACAAATATGATCGTAAAAAGGACGGCATGAAAAGGGTAAATCACACCTATCAATGATAAAACGAGTATTGTTATCGCTGCGATTCCCAAAAACAGCGAATATACACCAAGCCCTTTGCCTGATCGTCGTGTTTTGATGTTTTTTCCCGCAATCAATGCCGGCGGTGCATAGGGATTGTTGTGGTTCATGTCATTGTCGCTCATGCTTCACACCTTCACAAAATGCTTGTCGATCGCGAGGTCTTTTTCGGAAATGCCCAGGGCGAGGCCGACCAGGTCGGACAAGTAATAGACCGGGAGTCCGAGTTTTTCGCCGAGGCGTTTTTCAGTGTCGGCCTGTTTCATGTCGAGGTTCACCCCGCACATCGGGCACGCGGTCACCATGCAGGTCGCGCCGTGTTCCTTCGCGTTTTTCAGGATTTTGCCGACCAGCGTTTCGACCGTCTTGCCGTCGGCGAGCGTGAGGCCCGCCCCGCAACATTCCGTTTTGTAATTCCAGTCGATTGGCTCCGCGCCGAGTGCCGCGAGGATCGTTTCCATGCTCGACGGCTGTTCCGGGTCGTCGAAATTCAGCGTTTTCGGCGGCCGCGTCAAAAGACATCCGTAATAACAGGCCGGCTTCATCCCGTCGAGTTTTTTCGTCGTCATGGCGACGATTTTATCAAGCCCGACCTTTTGAAAAATCTGCACAAGGTTCAACACCTCGCAATTGCCCGTCACGGGCAGCTCGACGATCTCGGAAATCTCCTTCCGCACCGCGTCCGATTCCGTGACCTTGGCGTTCGCCTTGATCAGTTCCATCGAACAAAGCGGGCACGGGGCCAGCAGTTCGTCGATGCCGTCCCGTTCCGCGATGCCAAGATTTCGGGCCGGCAGCGCGGTGCCGAGTTTCTTGTTGATCATGTGCGCGCCCGACGCCCCGCAACAGATCCAATCATCGAGTTCCGCAAGCGTCACGTCGAGTTTCTCACAACACGCCCGCACCGATTTCTCGTAATCGTTCGACGAACCGTGCAACGCACAACCGGGGTAATATCCTATTTTGATCATTTTTTATTTTCCAAAAATGCTGTTAGTGGTCGAACTTGTTCGACATGTTTCAATGACGTCACGTTGTCACTCAATCCAAATTTTATTCACGTATTTCTGCAATTCCTTGTCGAATGTGATCACACGGTGTCCGAGCACCTTCGCGTATCCGACCATCAGGCAATCCACGAAATCAAGTTTCGTCTCACCAAAAAGACGAAGGGCTTCCATCGTCACGGGGCGGACGGGTGTCGTCGCGTGCTCATGATGTAGCAGTGCAATGATGGCGGCTTCAATTGTTTTGCGGTCAATCTTGTATACCTTGAGCAAAACATAAACCATTTCCGCAATCACTTCCGTGGGAACCAAAAACAATTTGCGATTCATCCGTTCTTCGACGGCTTCTGCGGTTTCCTTGTCATCCAGTAAAATGCAACGCAACAAGGCGTTTGTGTCGAAGATGGCGATCATGACGTTTCACCATGTTTTTCCTTCACGGCGTTTGCCCACGCTTCTTTTTCCTGCTCCGCCAGAGCCGGATTCGCATATTGCTTCAATATTCCCTTGATCCCTTTTTCCGGTGGGAAAAATTTCTCCGGTTGTTCGATTTCATCATAGGCCAACACGATCACCATCACTTCCCGATGTCGCAAATCCTCGGGAAGCTCAATGATCGGCACCAGTCGCTCGGAATCCATGATCGTTCGAACCGTTTGCATGATTATTCTCCCTTCATGACTCCGCGTTTTCATTCAAAACGTTTCGTTTTTGTCTTCGACAGGTCAGCGCACAAATGGCGGCAAGCAATGCAATGATAGCCGACCAAACCGCAAACGCCGCATAAAATGTCGAAAAAATGACCACCAATCCCGGTTCATTGGGATTCGGTGTCGCGTATTCAAGCCGCAATACGACTTGTATGATCCAACTGCATGCAATGCCGGCACAAAGCCAATAGGCCCATTCCTTGCGAAAAAATACCCCAACGTAAGCCGCGACAAACGCAAACGCCCGCGCGTGTTGCCAACCTTCACGAACTTCCAGCAGTAACGGACTAACTATGCAAAACAAAAACGGACCCGCCGCCAAAACCAACAATGCCATTTGCATACACCCGAACGCCGTTACCGGTTTCGATTTTTTTACAACCGGCATTTCTTCCACCGGTTCCGGCGGGGCATAGGGGTTGCTTGTGTTTTCGTCCATCACTCACCATGATTCACAGGAACATTCTTTTGCGATTTCTTCAGCCAATCCGCAACGGAAAGCCCTTGTTGCATCCGTTCTTCGTACATCTTCAAACGGATTTCATGAATTTCCCGCATGGAAACATCTTCATTTTGCAATTCATCCATGTCATCTTGCGAAATGTATCGGGGGGCAAACTTAAAAACATTCCTTCGATGATGCTCTGTTCAGTCTGCATTGGTCACCACAATTTCGCTATCAGATACTCTTTCACGGTTTTTTCATAAACATCAACACAACCTACTAACAGGAATATCCCAAAAGTAGCAAATATTCGAAGGCCAAAAGTCCCATGTTTACGAGAAGAACCACAAGGCCACTGATAACATATCGTATCGCCTTTTCTTTGGCTGCAACGATCAGTAAACAAATCACCGGAATGAACCCGAATATCGGAGTAATGTAGTAATACGCAGGAGTAATCATCCATTCCACGTCTTTGCCTGAAAATTCAACGAAACATGCCAGAACGAAGTAACCTAAAGGAATCAACGATAAAGCCAGCAATAACCGGCATAAGATGACCGCACTTTTGATTTGCGGCTTTACATCATACTCATTTTCTGTCATTACCATCCCCCTATTTTTTCACCATTCATTTCATACACTTCTCAAAAATCCGCTTGACGACGGCTTTGTCTTTCACCGGGGCACCGGGTTTGAAGTGCAGTTTGTTGCGCAGGATCATCGGGATCGCGAATTTGCCGTCGGCCAGCAGTTTCGGGATGCTGAAATCGTTGAAAAAGCCGTTGAACTTGAAAAAGCCGGTCAGTTCCAGTTCGTTCAACCGGCCATTGCGACGCACGGTGTCGATGAACGTCTTTTGGAAGATCGCCGTTCGTTTCATCTTTTTATGGATGATTTTTTTCTCGAACGCGATTTGTTTCAGCGCGTCCATCACCTCAGCGACATGCACCGATTTCGGGCACCTAGCCGAACAGGTCAAACAGGCGAGGCATTGCCACACGGCGGTCGTTTTCGCCGCGTCAATAACGTCCCCCATCTGCACCATCCGCATGATCGAGCTCGGGATCACGTCCATCTGGTCGGCCATCGGACATCCGGCGGAACATTTTCCGCACTGATAACAATCCGCGACATGGGTATGTGCAAGCTCCTCGACCCGTTGCACGTCGGGCGATATCATTTTTAAAGACATATTTTACTTATCCGGTAAGTTTAATAAGGAAATATTTGCGAATCCGTACCGACAATTATAACAGCCGGCACAGTTTGTGTCAAAATATTGATTATTGTGAAATATTTATATTAAACCTTTATTTTACTTAACATATGCGACGCTGTAAACACTTGCAAATGAGATACTTACTTTTCAAAAATAGATATGCTGTTATCGATAAGCCGCTATTGATCGTTAAGGAATCACCAGAATATGTTGCCTCACAATTCACCTTCACTTGACATGCCGGCTTTTGTTGTGAGGATAAACAAAAAAGGCAGGGAAAACCTGCCTTTCGCGTCAGTTTTGACGAATGATTCGTATGTCGGTGAATGTGCTATTTCATGAAATGCCGCTCGATAAAGCCGGTGTCGAGTTTGCCGTCCTGAAAATCCTTGTGGGCCAGAATTTTCAGCAGGAGCGGGATGGATGTTTTGATGCCTTCGACCTTCATTTCGGTCAGGGCTCGCATCATGCAGGAGATTGCTTCGGCCCGGGTTTTCTGGTGGACCAGCAGCTTGCCGACCATCGAATCGTAATGCGGGCTGACCGAATAGCCCGCGTGAACGTGCGAATCGAAACGGACGCCGAACCCGCCGGGGACGATCAGCTTTTCAATCCGCCCGGGCGAAGGCCGAAAGTTGTGGTCCGGGTCTTCCGCGTTGATGCGGCATTCGATCGACGCCCCGCGATGAGCGACGTCTTCTTGCGAAAACGGCAGCTTTTCGCCCGCCGCGACGAGGATTTGCGACTTGATCAGGTCGATGTCGGTGACGAGTTCCGTGACGGGATGCTCGACCTGGATGCGGGCGTTGACTTCGATGAAATAAAAATTTTCATCCTTGTCGACGATGAATTCGACCGTGCCGGCATTGGAATAATTGGCCCCGACGATCATTTTTTTGGCCGCTTCGCAAATCGCTTCGCGCGTTTTGAGGCTCAGGTTCGGGGCCGGGCTTTCCTCGATCAGTTTCTGGTGGCGGCGTTGCATTGAGCAGTCGCGTTCCCAGAGATGGACGACGTTGCCGTGCGTATCGGCCAGGATTTGCACCTCGACATGGCGCGGGCCGATGATGAATTTTTCGAGATAAATGTCGGCACAGCCAAACGCGGCCTGCGCTTCTTGCGCAGCTTGTGCAATGGCCGTTTTCAATTGTTCGTCGTCGTGGGCAACCCGCATCCCGCGACCACCGCCGCCCGCAGACGCCTTGACCAGTACGGGATATCCGATTTGCCGGGCGATGCGAAGGGCTTCCGCTTCCGATTCGATCAGGCCGGTACTGCCGGGAACTGTCGGTACGCCAAGCTTTTGCGCCATCGACCGCGCGGAATTCTTATCGCCGACCAGGGACATGGCCTCGACCGAAGGG
This sequence comes from Thermoguttaceae bacterium, assembly GCA_031548645.1. Classification (GTDB taxonomy): domain Bacteria; phylum Planctomycetota; class Planctomycetia; order Pirellulales; family Thermoguttaceae; genus WRMR01. Next base: position 20,334 of record JAVBQX010000327.1, on the reverse strand, counting down.
CCAATGAATTCGTAACCGCAACTCCGGCAAACATCGGCAAAATGGGCGTTTTCGGAAAGAAAACCGTAGCCGGGATGTACCGCGTCGACGTTGAAAAGTTCCGCCGTGCCGATAATGCGGTCAATTTTCAAATAACTGTCCGCCGCCTTGGCCGTACCGATGCAAAACGCATCGTCCGCCAAATCAAGGTAGGCACTGCCGCGGTCGGCTTCACTGAAAATTGCGACCGTTTTGATGCCCATCTCACGGCAGGCACGAATGACGCGAAGCGCGATTTCGCCACGATTGGCAATCAAAATACGTTGAAACATAGCGATAACAAGAAGAATGCGTTGTGTAATACTAAAATGGATAAGGTGCGATTAGCCGCGGGGATCGACTTTGAACAGCGGTTTGCCGAATTCGACCGGGTCGCCGTTTTTTGCCAACACGGCAACGATTTTGCCGGAACATTCCGCTTGAATTTCGTTGAAAACTTTCATCGCTTCCAAAATACAGACCGTGGTTTCGGGGCCAACCGTGTCGCCGACGTTGACGAACGCCGGCGCATCGGGATTGGGCGAGGAATAAAACGTGCCTACCATGGGACTTTTGACGAAAACCATGCTGGCATCGTCAGCGGCTGCCGTGGGAATGGTGGCAGGCTGGGGGGGCGTGGTAATTGTTTGAGCCACCGGAGCCGCCATGGGAGCTTGCATGGGCATTGGCACGGCGGCAAAGGTCGGGGTGACATTTCCACGAAGCTGGATACGCATATCCCCGTTCTTCAAGGTGACTTCCGCTAAATTATATTCGTGCATTAGTTCAACCAGGTGGCGTACGCGCTGAACGTCAAAAACATCGTTTTTCGTTGAACTGTCCGGGGAATTGGAAGATTTGCCCATAAATAAAGCGCTCCTGAAAGCCATGGATGAATGATTGCTTCGGCGTCAATTGAAAAAAGTACTTTTTTCAATAAATTTGGTTGCCGGATAAGCTGTCGCTCGAACATTTTAGCGAAATCTTCGGTTCAAGCAACAGCAAAATACCACCCTCAAGTTAAGAATGTGACAAAATCTCTGATTTTGTCGCTTGTTACATTTTTCATGTAAAAAGTACGTGTTTGTGGGGATAGTAAATCGGTGAGAGCGTAACGTGTTCAAAACGACAGGAGGCACTGCCAGATGTAGTCATATGCCTCGGCATCGTTGGTCTGCCAGACGCGTTTGATCTGTTCCTCGTCGCCCTGGATTTCACCGTAACGGCGGCGGGCCTCCTCCCACGGAACGCAGACGCCTGGGGGACGCTTCGGGTGATCTTGCGATGGAATATTTTCGTTGGTCATGTTTCTATCTCCTCTAATTCAGTTTGTGTTATTACTCAATGATGTAAAAGAAAAAATTTTTTTGCCACGGAATTTTAGTAAAATTGTTTTTGAAATCCATTTTCCGTTTGAGAATATCTGAAAATGTTGAAAAAATAAATAGGCAAAAAATCCGTGTTTCATCCGTGAAAATCCGTAGCTGAATAATAAACTACTTGCACAGTTTGTAATCAATATTCCCCGAATTCGCGGGCCGCTTCGCCCATTGCGCGGAGATTTTCGAGTTTCGTGTCGTCCTGCATGATGGCCGAGGCGTCGCAAATGTAGCCGCCGTCGCGACCGACGCCCTCGATGACCTTGCGGACGCATTGCCGCACTTCCTCCGGGGTGCCGAACGCGAGCAGGTCGTTCGGGATGCCGCCGCTGAGGCAGAATTTTTCCCCGACTTCGCGATGCACTTCGAAAATATCGCCCCGGTCGACGTGGTAAACGATGCTCTTTTCCGGCAGTTGCTTGATCTGCTTCAGGTTCGGATTCCATTCGCCTTCGGCGTAGAGTAGCGTTTGGATGCCGTCCTTCCAGAGTTCCTCGATGATGTATTTGAGCGGCGGCCAGAAGAATTTCTCGAACTGCGGCGGCGAAACGAAAGGTATGCAGCCGCGATGCAGCCACAGTCCGACCGGCAGTTGTTTCGACGGATCGCTCGTCCGTTTGGCCATGTAAAGAAGGTGGGGCATGAGCGCCTCGCAGGCGGCGACGACTTTTTCCGGTCGCATGAACATATCCATGCAGAGCGCCTTGTAGCCGCGCATTTTGTCGGCCAGGATGTCGAAGGGGGCCTTGAGAATGCCGCAGATCGCCGGGGGCGTGCCCGTTTCCGTCCGCATCCGGTGCAGGTGCGGGCCGTAGGCGGCAAAGTAGTTTTTCATCGACGCCATGCCGGAGAGCAGCGTCATGTTGTTCTCGAAGGTGTTCGGTTCGCCCGGCCCCTTGACCGTATAGGTCACACGCGGCAGCCAGCGGTCGGCCAAAAAGCCGGTCGGGTCTTCGATCAGCATGTCGTATTCGTCGTCGCGCATGTTGGCCGCGTCCTCCGGCGGTTCCAGGTACTGGAACGCGGTCGTCGGCGGAATCTGCACGCCCGGCATGGCGTAATATTTGATGCCCGCCGACTGCACCAGACCCGACCAGACGTAAACCATGTTCGGCGGCGTCGCATCCCAATCGTAATCGCGGCAACATTGCAAAATCGCCTCGAACGCGAGGTTGTAATCCTGCGTCACGTCCTGGCACGTCATGCCGGCATGAACCGCGGTCACTTCGGCGGCGAAGGGACGGACCGGCACCCGGTCGGGCTTGCCGTTGCGCATGGCCGTGTAATACCGGTTCATGCGCTGCCGATAAAGCTGTTCCATGGGGGACGACGTCTCATTGTTTTGATTCATAGTTCTTTCCGTTGATATGTTTGTTTTTTGAAAAACGATTTGCACAAAAAACGTTTGCGTCAGCCACTCTCACATTGCGTCAACGATCCGGCCGAACGTGTAGCCTTTTTCCTTCAGCCAGCGGATGACTTCGGGCAGGCGGTCGTAAAATTTATCCCGCCGCGCCGGGTCCGTTCCGACATGCACCAAAATCATTGCGCCGTTCAAACCGTTCGCGTTTTTGCCTTCAAAGGCTTTCAATTCGTCGAAAATCGCATCCGACGGTTTGTACAACGCCATGTCCGGCGTCGTGTAATCAAAATACGTGGTCACGCCGGGCGTGAAATTAACGACCTCCACCCCGAATTCCTCGCACCAGACGACGGTCTCGCCATTGTACCATTCAAAGGGCGGAAGATAAATCCTGTTCCCCGTCCGTGTCAGCCCGAAGGATCGCATTTTCTCGAAATTCGCCGCGAGGTCGTCAAGGCATTCCTGCCGCGTCACGAGGGTTTTCGAGCGGTCGTCCCAATCGGCGTAAAGCAGATGTCGGTCGGAATGGGCGCCGAGATCATGGCCGGCGTCATTCAATCGGCGAATCCAGTCCCGGTGCTGCGGGTCGGCGTAAAATTCCCCCGTGAAAAAAAACGACGCGGGAACCTTTGCCGCCGAGAGCGCGTCGGCGACCGCCTGTTTGCCGTCATGAAAATCGACATGGGCGCTGAAGGCAAGGTACACGGTTTTGCGATTCGGGTCAAGCCGGACGACGGCGCCATATTTGTCCCGGACGATATTTTGTCTCAGTTCGACTTTTCGACCCTCATATTCGAGCGAGGAAAGCAGATAGCTCAAGCCGGCCGTGCCGTCCATCGTCGGCTCGTTCGAGGAATAATCGCCGATGTCGTCGTGATACACCGCCTTGCCGAGGTTGAAATTCGCGTAATCGTCCGGATTGAAAAGATGAATGCCGAGCAGGCTGTCGTAAATCGACCGGTAAACCGGGCCGTCCACCAACCCGCCGAACGTCGTTTCCTTCCGCAGGTATGTGTAGGCGGAATGTGGCAGCATCGGCGAGTCGCCCCAATCGGGCAATCCGCAAATCATCGACGTTCCCCAGGGATTGCAGCCGAACAACCAGTCGACCAGCGCCGCTTCCAGTTCGGTAAAAGTTTCGTCGCCGGTGATTTCGCGGTAAAGACGGGCTTGCGTCGCCGCGGCGGTCACGAGGTTGTTCGAGCACCAGAGGAACGGCACGCCCAGCGGAAAGGGATCGTCCGCCGCACGATCACGCAGCAGTTCAAGACCTTGCCGCATATTGCCGGCAAATTGCGCGGCAATCGCCGGGTCATGTGACCGCGCGAGCAGCGCGTGCCCCAAATTGACGAAGGGATAAAACTGGTAATGCCGTGCGCGGTTCAGTTCCATCCAGGGGGTAACCGGTTCGAGTTCGCCCCAATATTTGGCGTCCTTCAGGAAGTTTTCTTTATCGGCAATCGTCGCGAAAGTCGCCGCGGCCAATTCCATGTCGTCGACGTAATTGTCCTCTTCATAAAAATACGGCGACACGAGGCAGGCCGTCTGGCACACGCCGGGATCGCTTTTGGCGAACTCCCACGCATCGAGCGCCTTGGCCGAAAGCGTTTCGGCGAACGCGGGGTCCGATTCGCGGAACGTTTCGGCCCCCAACGCGAAGGCCGACGCGAATTTGGCCGCCGTCGACGCGACGCCCGTCGTGCGGTTGATGTGTTTGCCGAGCCCCTGCGGCTTGCCCGTGACGAAGTAAACCGGTCGCGATTCGCCCAGCTCGTAGTCGGTCGGGTCTTCGCTGGGAAGGCGGTAGCCCAAGCGGTGGTCGCGGTCGTCGGCGATCTGGTTGTACATCTCATTTTTCGCCGGGTTCATTTTCATGAGCCATTCCAAACCCCAGCGGGCTTCGTCGAGAATGTCCGGCACGCCGTTCGCGCCGGAACGACCGTCGGCGCCGTATTCGTCGCCGTACACCGACGGATTGGCGCGAAAAGCAAACAACATCTGGTACGTCGCGTTCGCCGAAGTCATCGTGTATTGCAGGTAATCCGAAGCGTCATGCCAGCCGCCGGTCACGTCGATCCGCTCGCCGGTGCGGGTCGGGTGGTCGACGATGACGCCGTCGTGTTGGTGGCACCTGGCGTTCAAATAAGGGTTGAAACCGCAACGTTGCTGCCGCATATACTTCAACACGAAATCGGCCGTGCCGCGGTAAACGTCTTTTCCGACGCGAATCGGCGGGGATTCGACCCCGGCGGCACGGATGCGATAGGTGCCGGATTTTTGCACGGGCGTCAATCGCAGCCGGAGCGCCGTTCGCTTGCCCCAGAGGGAAGCGTTCGCCGGTTCGGGCGTACCTTCAAAAACGACGGCCTCGGTGTCCGAATCAACCACATGAAACGACGGAATATCAAGCGGCTCGTCACTCAGCAGGACGGCCACCTTGACCGATTCGGGCAGATAGCCGAGCTGGTTGACGCGAATTACCGTTTCCGCGCGGACGGTCGTACCCAAAACACACAATAATAATACTGTCGTAAGGAAGTGCTTCATGGAACGTTTTTGATGCTTGTTGAAAGGGCGGTTTTCGGTAAAATTGTCTCAAAGTCATCTATTATAGGAATCCCACGAACGAAAAACAACATCAAGGTCATTTTCGGCATAGTATGACAAAACGAAATACCCCCGCATCCCGGCGACGAGAAGCCCTGCTCCAAAAAAAATTGGAAAAACGCAATGCGGTAAATTTTCCGGATGATGAGGATTTGCTTGACGAACAACTCGTAACGCTTGGCATTGCAGGGGGATACTGCCGGTTTCTCAACTGCGATTCGACGAACGATTTCCTGAAAACCATCTCGCAACGCCTGATTGTCCGGGAAAGGCGTGCGTTTTTGCCGGAATCGAAACGCGAGCGGACGTATGAGGAAAAAATCAACTCGTGGCTGGAAGAGGCGATGGTACCGAAAGCCTTGCCCTTTGTCGTGACCGCGGACGAACAAACGGCCGGACGCGGGCGGCGGAACAACACCTGGTGGACCGGCACCGGCTCGCTGGCCCTTTCGATGCTGCTCGACGCGAAACAGCACGGCCTGAAGCCGGAAACCTCGGCGCAGCTTTCGCTTGGAATCGGTTTCGCCGTCATGCAGGCCCTTCGCGGCATCACGGAAGAAACCCTCGTAAAAAGCAATGCGTCGAAAAATGACACGCCGGTGCTCATGCCGAATATCGAAATCCGTTGGCCTAACGACGTTTACGTCAACGACCGCAAAATCACCGGCATCCTGATCGAATCGCCGAACATGCGGCACGTCATCATCGGCATAGGCGTCAATACGAACAATTCGACGGTTGACGCACCGGAAGAAATTCGCGACAAAATCGTGACACTCAGCGACGTTTTGGGGCAAAAAATAGACCAATATCGCTTTATTTTTCTATTGTGTCAGGAAATTATGAAGGTTTTGGATTATTTTCCCTCGCATCTCCCCCAGCTTACAGAGAAAATTGAAGTCGATTTGCGTCAAACCGGTAAAATGGTGAATATTTCCCGGGAGGACGGGCAAATCACTGGCCGCTGCCTCGGCCTGAACGCCGACGGGTCGTTGCGCGTATTGACGGAAACCGGCGAAAAGGCAGTCGTTTCCGGTGTGATTTTGTGACCAACGCGGTTTTGACGCATCGTTATCGCACGTTAATTTGCAGCGGGACGAAATTTCGCCGTTTTTATTTCAACGCGGCATTGACAAAGCCTGTTTTTCCGATATTTTTATACCTTCTCTCTGATTATATGAAAGAAAGAGGCCGTACCTTGTCGTGAAGCGGTGCGGCGAAGATAGATGAAAAAGCGGTTTTACGGGTCAGAAAAGCCCAAGCATCAAGGAATAGTTTTCGAGAGTTTTCATGCCGACAATCAATCAATTGGTTCGCAAAAATCGAGTTCAGCAAAAGTCGAACAGCAAGTCGCCTGTTCTTGATCAGTGTCCGCATAAACGCGGCGTTTGCCTTCAGGTGCGTACCATGCCGCCGAAGAAGCCGAACTCCGCGCTTCGCAAAATCACGCGTGTCCGCCTGTCAAATGGCAAGGAAGTCACCGTTTACATTCCCGGCGAAGGCCATTCGTTGCAGGAACACTCGATCGTCCTCATTCGCGGTGGCCGTGTTCGCGACCTGCCGGGTGTGCGTTACCACGTGCTCCGCGGTACGCTTGACGCCAGCGCCGTCGACGGTCGCCGTCAGGCCCGGAGTAAGTACGGCGCGAAAAAAGCCGCCGCTGCCGCCGCCAAAAAGAAAAAGTAAGCCGAATTCCATCGGAAACAATAAAATATTTATCGTTCAGATTTTGTAAGGAAAAGAAGTTATGGGGCGTATCACTGCCAGTCAAAAGCAGCTCAAGGGCGATCCGGTTTACGGTTCCGTGTTGGCCAGCAAATTCATCAACTGCCTGATGCACGACGGTAAAAAAACCGTCGCGCAGGCCGTGTTTTATGATGCGTTGAACAAAATCGGCGAAAAAGTGACCGACAAATCGCCGATCGAAGTTTTCACACTGGCCATCGAAAACATCAAGCCGGACATTGAAGTCCGCTCGAAACGCGTCGGCGGTGCCTCCTATCAGGTCCCGATGCGGGTCATGCCGAACCGCCGTCTCGCGCTGGCCATCCGCTGGTTGCTTATGGCCGTTCGCGATAAAAAAGGTCAACCGACGGCCCAGAAACTGTCCGTTGAACTGCTCAACGCCTATAACAAGGAAGGCGCCGCCATCACCCGCCGTGAAAACGTCCACCGTATGGCCGAAGCCAACAAGGCCTTCGCACACTTCGCCAACTGATCCGGCTATCGATTCCGGGAATTTGATATTTCAACGAACCTTGCATTATCCTGCAGGGTTCGTTTTTTTCTGCGCGAGTGTTAGTGTTATCGCGGAAAAAATATGTAACGGTCACATGCCAAAATGCCCATATCTTAATTCTTATGATTTCTCGCAGAGACGCGGAGGACGCAGAGTTGTTTTTCTCCGCGATCTCAGCGCCTCTGCGAGAAACAAATTTATCGTCAAGACTTTCTGAATGAATTTCCAAACGATTTCCCGCACCGTCACGGTTGCCCCAGCACGACGTCGGCCTGTTTGAGGTAATCGCGGATCGCCAGGTGCTGTGGGCATTTGCCTTCGCAGAGTCCACACGCGGTGCAATGGGCCGCCTTCTGCGTCGGGGCGAGCATGGTCGTGTAAATGGTTTTCATCAATTGCGCCGTTTTCGGTATGGCCGAGGCGTTGTTGTACAGTTCGAAATTATACGGAATGTCGATCCCGAACGGGCAGGGGATGCAGTAATGGCATTTCGTGCATTTCACCGGCAGCGATTCGTCGTAGGCCTTTTGCGCCTCGGCGATGACGGCCCGATCCTTCTCGCTGAGCTTCCCGAAGCCGCTTCGCCCGGCGATTTCGAGGTTCTGCACCGTTTGGTCCATATTCGACATGCCGCTGAGCACGAGGGAAACCTCCGGCTTGTCCCAGAGCCAGCGCAGGGCCAAGTCGACAGGATTTTTGCGGTGTTTTTTGAAGATTTTTTCCAGTTTCCCCACCGGATTGGCCAACGCCCCGCCGAAAAGCGGCTCCATGATGATCGTCGAGAGTCCTTTCGACGCCGCGTATTTCAGCCCCGCCGTTCCGGCCTGCGTCGTTTCGTTGACGTAATTGTATTGAATCTGGCAGACGTCCCAGTCGAACCCGTCGACGATCCGGCGGAACAGCGGCAGATCGTCATGAAACGAAAAACCGAGGTAACGGATTTTGCCCTGTTTCCGCTTTTTGAGGAGCCATTCGCGCATTTCGAATTTTTCGACGCTTTCCATCACGCCCTTGTGCAGGTTGTGCAGCAGGTACACGTCGATGCAGTCGATGCCGAGTTTTTCGAGTTGTGAGTTGAGAATCCTGTCGAGGTCGCTTTTTTTCTTCGCTTCCCAGGTCGGAAATTTTGTCGCAACGAGCACCTTTTCGCGATAGCCGTTTTTCATCGCCTTGCCGACGACCGTCTCGCTGTCGCCGTCATGATAGGGGAAGGCCGTGTCGAGATAATTGATGCCGCTGTCGATGCCGTAGCGGATGATGCGGATGGCCTCGCGCTGACCGAGCTTGCCGTTTTTGAGCGTCGGCAGTCTCATGCAGCCGAACCCGAGGGCCGAAACCTTGATCTTGTCGCGCGTCAGTGTCCTGTATTGCATGTGGTGCCTCTTTTTCGATGATGACAAAAAATCAAAAAATACAACCTCATTATTGTGACGCAATGCCGCGATTTTGGGAATGGGCTCGGACGAATTCACCCCCAAAATGTCCCCGGCGAAAAAACGGGAGATTTGCACAAAATACGGTTTCGTCTTGTCGCCGGAACGAAAAAAATCCTTACAAAAAAGATAGGAAAATTCAAAAACCGGCCTTTACCTGTCGACGGAAAAAAGGCACAATACCGCAACGCTGATTTTCCGGGCGAAAACCCGGCATGATACGGCATTACGAAAAAATATGATCCGACGTTACGGAAGACGTTCGGAAGCGGCCCCGCGATTTGCGGCGGCCTACACGCAAGGCGGTCGGCGAACTCCCGCAACGGGCATCCCGCCCCGGCACCGACGGCCAGTGATCGAATCAGTTTGAGAATTCCACAGGAGAATGAAAATGAAACGGACTTTATTGTGCCTCCTCGCGATGGTCGCCCTTGTCGCATCCGGGACGGTCACGTCAAACCTCTTGGCCCAGCAGGGCGCCGTCGCCCAACCGGCGGCCAATCCGCAACAGCAGCAGGCCGCCGCGCCGCTCATCCCGGTGGCGGTCGTCGATTACATGTATTTGATGGATATTCACCCGAAGTTGTATGCGGATATGAATGCCCTGATGCAGAACCAAAAAGCGGCAAGCGAAAAATTGCAGGCCGACAGAACGCAGTTGGCCGCCATGCAACGCGAGTTGGAAGCCATGACGGTTGGAACGCCGGATTACACGAAAAAGATGGAGGACATCCGCCGGGCCGATTCGGAATTTAAAATTCGCGCCGCGAAAATGTCCGAAGAAATCCAAATGGCAGGGCTCCATGCCAATTACAACGCCTTTCTGGAAATCAAAAACATGGTCAATGTCTATGCGGAACGATATAATATCGCCGTCGTGATCAATAACATGGACGTCGCGCGCCGACTGCCAAAGGAAAGGTCACCGGAAACGATGAGCGCCGAGATGTCGCAACTTGAAACAACGGTCGCCTGTCATCAGTCCGCTTACAGCATTACTCCGGCAATCGAAGGTTGGCTCAACAATACGTACAAAGGCAAATATGACGTAGTCAATTTCGACCAGCTTAAAGAGCAGCGATTCGCCAAACCCCAGCAGCAAACCAGCGTTGCCACCGGTCCCGGCGGCGGGCAACCCATGAGCCCGAGATAGGGTGGTCTGAAAATATGATTGCGTGTGCAATAAACAAAGCTGGCAGTCATTCCAGATAAATCAAGGGACTCTTCCGGAAATTGCCGGGAGAGTCTTTTTTTTGAAATTTGAACGCTATCAACCCCTTTCTTTAGTGTAACTTTGTACTGAAACATCGGTTGTTTACAAAATCTAAGCAATCATGTAAACTACAGTAAGGCTTACCAAGCAGCAATTATTATCGTAAAACATCACTCTGGGCGGATACGGCATTATCGCCGCCGCAAAGGTCAGAACAGCCAAACGATCATGTCCGAACTGGTGCGAATGCAACACACTCTGGCCAAGCCCGCCGTTGTCGAAGGCTTCGGGTTTTGGACCGGACAGGATATTCGTGTTGAGTTTCACCCTGCGCGCGCCGGGGCCGGACTGACTTTCGTTCGCGTCGATCTGCCGAATCAACCGGTCATCCCAGCCACTCCGGAGTTCCAGCTCCTCAAGCCGCGCCAGACTTCGTTGATCGCCGCCGATGCACAAGTCGATATGATCGAACATGTTATGGCCGCGTTGTACGGCCTGCAAATCGACAATTGCGAAATCCGGGTCAATGCGCCTGAAATGCCGGGCATTGACGGCTCAAGTCAATTTTTTGTCGCGGAAATTCTCAAAGCGGGCATCATCACCCAGCCGGCCGTCCGCCCGAAACGCATTGTTTACAAAAACTTGCGAGTAGGCGACGACAAAAGCTGGATTGAGGCCAAACCGTCATACGACGGTAACACGAAATTCATATATCACCTCGATTACGGCGACGATAACCCTATCCAGCGGCAAAGTTACCGCTTTGTGTTCAGCCCGGAAAATTTCATTTTGCAGTTGATGTCGTGTCGGACGTTTTTGACGAAAGCCGAAGCGGATCAACTGCTTGCGATGGGGCTTTGCTCCAGGGTTTCGCCGCGCGACGTACTCGTGTTCGACGAAAACAAGCAGCCGGTCGACAACGTCCCGCTCTTCGCCGACGAATGCGCCCGGCACAAAGTGCTCGACATGCTCGGCGATTTCGCACTGGGCGGCTGCGACTGGATCGGCGAGTTTACCGCGTATCGTTCGGGCCATCATTTGAACGTCGAATGCGTCCGCGAATTGCTGAAAAAGACGGTCTATATCGAAAGCAGCACAGTCGAGTCGCACGGGAATACGTTCCAGCCCCAAACCCGCGTTGCCACCTGATTTTACTTTTCAACTTACCACGCGGCAGGCGAAAATTCGGCTTGCTCATCATGTAATGCCGAATTCGTTTTGCTCGCGTCTATGCAAGGAATTACGGATTGATGGAAATGAAACCTCTGAGGATGGGCATCGTCGGCTCGGGCAGGCTCGGGTCGTTTCACGCGGCGAAAGCGGTCGCACACGAAGCCGTTGAAATGGTCGGCGTTTACGATGTCAACGCGGAAAGCGCCCGGGCGGTTGCGGAACGTGTCAACGGCTGGGTTTTTGATTCGCCGGAAGCGCTCGCCGATGCGGTGCAGGCCGCGGTGATTGCCGTGCCTTCGGTGCAACACGCGGAAATCTCGCGGTTTTTTCTCGAAAAAGGCATCTCCCTGCTGATCGAAAAGCCGATGACGACCACCGCGAAGGACGCCGAAACGCTGATTCAACTGGCCGAAAAACACAACGCCAAAATCATGGTCGGCCACACGGAGCAGTACAACCCGGCTTGGGAATCGGGTCGGCAACTGCTCGCTTCGGGCGCGCCCTGCCTGATCGACGCCCGGCGAACGAGCGGCTACACCTTCCGCTCGACGGACATCGGGGCCGTGCTCGACCTGATGATTCACGATCTCGAACTGATTCTCTCCGCTGTGCCGGAAGACGTCACGCAAATCGACGCGTTCGGTTTTGCGACATTGGGCGGGCACGAGGATTTTGCGCAGGCCCGGCTGACGTTCGCGAATGGGACGGTGGCCAATCTGACGGCGTCCCGCGTCGAACAGGAAGCCGTGCGTTGCATGAAAATTTCGTCGGCTTTTGAAACGCGAATCATTGATTTCGCCACGCGGACGGCTGCGTGCGTCAGCGTTTCGGACGAAGTGCGGGCCGGGGGCTTCGCGCCGCAAAATATTTCCGCGGAGGAAATCGCGAAATGCCAGCCGACCTTCATGCAGACGGGCTTCCGCACGAGCGTCGAATCGTTCCCCGCCGTTGACGCCCTGTCGCTCGAAATGGCGGATTTCGTCGGGATGCTCCTGCGCGATGAACCGACGAAAACGCCCGCCCGAAACGCGGCCCGGGCCGTCGAAACCGCCGAACGGATATTGGCGAAAATCCGTTAGCCGTCGAGCTTGCTCGACGTTTCCGAAATAAGAAACAGTTAAAATTTAACTTCCCCATCTTTTATTTCACGCAAAGTCGCCAAGAAAACAAAGATTGCAAAGAATTCTTAAAAAAACTTGGCGTTCTTCGTCTGCTTTGCGTCTCTGCGTGAAATCTTAAAAATCAAAGTTGGGTATTCTGTTTTTGACAGTTACTAATATTTTCCGTTTTTCGAAAGACCCTCATCATGTTGCACACCGACGAAATCATGTCGACGATTCGCATGTTGCACAGCGAACACCTCGACGTGCGTGCGGTCACGCTGGCCCTCAACATCAACGATTGCGCCGCCACGAGCGTCGACCACATGTGCAAAAAGGTGCATCACAAGATCACCGACCGCGCCCGGCGGCTGGTCGAGATGTGCGACAAGACCTCGGAAAAATACGGCATTCCGGTGACGAACAAGCGGCTCGCGATTTCGCCGGCCTCGTTCCTGCTGGCCGGGCACGGGCAGTCGGGGGCGGTTCAACTGGCCATGACGCTCGACCGGGCCGCCGGGGAATGCGGGGTCGATCTGGTCGGCGGTTTTACGGCCCTCGTGCACAAGGGCATCGCGAACGGCGACCAGGTGGTCATCGACTCGCTGCCCGAAGTGCTCTCGAAAACGAAGCGGGTTTGCGCCTCGGTCAACGTCGCCTCGCGCAAGGCGGGCATCAACATGGACGCCGTGCTGCAGATGGGGCACATGCTCCCGAAAATCGCCGCAGCCACCGCCGACCAGCGGGGCTTCGGCTGCGCGAAGCTGGTCGTGTTCGCCAATATCCCGGAGGACAACCCCTTCATGGCCGGGGCCTACATGGGGGCCGGCGAGCCGGAAGCGACGATCAACATCGGCGTTTCGGGGCCCGGCGTGGTCGGCAGCGCGCTCAAGCGGCGCATCGCCGGCGCGAAACGAAAACTGACGCTCAACGACCTGGCCGAGGAAATCAAGGTCACCAGCTTCCGCGTGACCCGGGTCGGCGAACTGATCGGTCGCGAAGTCGCCGAACTGCTCGGCGTGCAATTCGGGATCGTCGATCTTTCGCTGGCCCCGACTCCGACGATCGGCGACAGCATCGGCGAGATTCTCAAAACGCTCGGCATCGCGAAAATTGGGGCTCCCGGTTCGACGGCGGCCGTTGCGATGCTCAATGACGCCGTCAAGAAGGGCGGCCTCTTCGCTTCGAGCAGCGTCGGCGGCTTGAGCGGCGCGTTCATTCCGGTTTCGGAGGACGCGACTCTGGCCGAGGCCGTCGCGCAGGGCCATCTCGTGCTCGAAAAACTTGAAGCCATGACCTGCGTGTGCAGCGTCGGGCTCGACATGGTGCTCATTCCGGGCGACACGCCGCCGGAAACCATCGCCGCGATCATCGCCGACGAAATGGCCATCGGGGTCATCAACAACAAGACCACCGCCGTGCGGCTCGTGCCCATTCCCGGCGCCAAAGCCGGCGAGGTCGTCGATTTCGGCGGTCTGTTCGGCTCCTCGCCCGTACTCGAAGTGCGCAACATCGACGGCAGCAATGAGTTCGTGCAGTTCGGCGGACGCATCCCCGCCCCGTTGCAGTCGCTCAGCAATTGAATTTTGTCTTTTTTCAAATCGCTCCGTTTGCCCAAATGGCAGCCGGGAACGCAGCGCAGCGGAGTGACCGGTGTGGGGCGTGTCCGTTTGCGACAAGGTATTTTGCGTTTTCGGTTTATTATTCAAAATCTCTCGGGCGTCCACGTACTCTTCTTTTGCGAAGCGAACTCCCGGTCACTCCGTTCGCTGCGCTCTCTGCGTTCCCGATTGCCATTTTCTGCCCCCAATTTTTTAGCAAGGGCCTAGACAAATGTGCATTGACACGGCCTGTCATTTTTGCTAAAGTTCCCTGTTTTTTGCAACCCGCGGCTGCCGGGGCATTCGTGTCGCGCAGTTGTCGGGAATTGGTCAACAGGCGGACAAACGGCATTTTTCACGATGGTTTCCCGACAGGATGACGAAACAGAAAGACGCAGGAACCGCTTCCAGGACGATGACGAGGAAGGCGGCGATCTTCCCGCGCCGGGATGGAGGCCGAAAGTCCTGTTCCTCCGACTGAAGAACATCGTTCAAAAGGACCGGAAGCGATACGCCGTTGCCGCTTCGGCCATGCTGGCGTTGGGTTTTTTATTCTTTCTGCTCTGGTCGGTGGTCGTAATCATCGAAATGCGGCGGCCGACCGTTGAAATGGCGGTTGAGGCGCTTGATCTGGGAGCATACGAGCAGGCCAGGACTTATGCGACGAGTGTTCTCAAATACGCTCAGAAAGGTGAAACCGAAAAACGCGGAACGGCCCTGTATGTGCTTGGCGTCGCAACCTGTGAAGAAGTCGATCGCGCCTGGTTGGCGGACAAAACGCCTTTTTTCCGGGAAGCGGCTGACGCCCTGACGGAATCGCGCGAACTCGGTTTCATGCCCGACCGGGACACGGACGGTTATTTTTATCTCGGGAAATCACTCTTTTTCAGCCGAAATTTCCCGGAAGCGATCGTCTATCTTGAAATTGCGAGGGATAAACGGTCGCCGCGTCAAAAAAACATTGATTGGTATTTGGCCAACGCGTATTTTCAATCGCCGCAGCCGGATTACCGGAAAGGGCTCGAAGCGCTCGACCGTTTCGAGGCCCAGCCGCCGTTTGTGGAGCGGGAAAGGCAGGCGGGCACTCTCTTGCGGACGTTTTTCAACTTGAGACTGGATCAACTGTCCGCTGCCAAGGCGAGTTTCGAAAGGATTCCGACACTGACCGATCCCGGCATGATTCTTTATCGTGAATTGGCCGCGGGAAAAATCTGTATGCAGCAGTCCGTGCTTTTTCGTTCCCGGGCGAACGAATTGGAAAAAACGTCGCAACTGAGCCTCCCGCAGGAGGAGTTGGACAAACTCGAAAAGCAATTGAAGGAAACCCCGCTGCAGGAAACGCCGCCCCCCGTCCCGGTGAGGGAACGCCCGGCTTCCCCTTTTCAGCAGGAGCTGGAACATATCCGGGAAGGGCGACGCTATCTTGAATCGCCCGACGAAACGACGAACGAAGATGCGACGAGCGACGATGCGGATGCAATTCAACAGATTTCCTTCGCGGAGACACAGGGCGAAGACCCGGTGCTGGAACCCGTCGAACGGCAGTCCCCGCAAACGTCCAAAGATATCGTGATTGCGACCTGGCGGCAACTGGCGACGCAACAACTCCGTGAAGCCGTCCGGCATTTTGAGATCATCAAACGCGACGACACCGAATTGCTCGACCTGTACCGCCAGGCGGCGTTTCTTGAAGCGATGTGTTTCGAAGAACTCGGCGAATTCGAACGTGCCCAAGAGGAATATTACTCGTTGGCGCGAACCTTTCCCGGTACGCCGGAGGCCGCCGCTTCGCAATTCCGCTGGGGGTATATCGAACATGTCATCAAAAACAACCCGAAAGCCGGCTTGGCCTCGTTGGCGCGTTTTTTTGAAATGCTGGACCGCCAGGACAATTACGCGAACAGCTGGATGACCGTGAATGACATCACTAATGCCGGTCTCGGCGAGGTGGAAAAGCTGGTGGAATCGGGACAGTATGCCAAGGCGGAGGAATTGCTGGGATATTTTCTTCGAATCGTTCCCAAAGAACGACAGGCGAGACTTTTTTCCCGCATTTTCATGCAATGGGGCGAACAACTGGAAAACCGGTCGGAAGATAAAAAATCCGACGAACAACGGAAATTGCTCCGGCAGGCGGAGGAAAAATTCCGTCTCGCCGGAAAGTGGTACGAGGAACTGGCGAAATGGACCTTTGACGCGCCGGAATATTTGACCAAAGTTTGGGCCGCGGCCGAAAATTATGAGCGGGGCCGCGATTTTCCAAGGGCGATGGCCATGTACCGCCTTTATCTGGAGCACGAGTTCGTGCTGCGGCAGGCCCAATCGCATTTTCACATCGGCGACATCCTGTTCGAGATGAACGAAATCAACGCGGCGGTCAAGGAATTGGAATATTGCCTGGAGAGTTTTCCCGACGACCCCGTGGTGGAACAGGCGCGACTGACGTTGGCCTGCGCGTACCAGGAAAAAAAACAGTGGGACCGCGCCGCGCGACTGCTGAAGGAGAATCTTGACGGGAAATACGATCCGACGTCCGAGGTGTTTCGCGATTCGCTTTACGAACTTGGCCGTGTTTACGATCACATGCACGAAAACGCCGAGATGATCGAGGTGTTCAACGAAGTGCTGACGCTGTATCCCGAAGACCCGAAAACGGCCGAAGCGCATTACCTGATCGCCAAGGCAAGCCTCGACGAAGAGGCGAAGCTCAACGACCTGATGTCCCGGGAGCAACTGCCAAACCGGATCGAACTTGACCGCAGGACTCTTGCCGAAACGCAACGCACGGCGCTCGGGCATTTGAAACAGGCCCGGACGATCCTGATGCGGGAAGAGGAACGACACGGCCTTGACGATGCCGGGGATCGCATGTTGCGCAACACGTATTTCCTGATCGGCCGGGTGCTCACCGCGATGGGGCCCGAGTATTACGAAGAGGCCTTGCAGGAAAACAAGACCGCCGTTGCCCGGTATCTGGGACACCCGGACGTCCTGCAAGCCTACCTGCAACTGGCCCGGGTTTATCAACTGCAGGGTCAACCGGATCAGGCCGACCGGATCATCACGCAGGCGGAAAATCTGCTCAAGCGTTTCATCGCCGCCAAAGCCTTCCGGCAGGACACGGTTTACACCGAACGCCAATGGCAGGAACTTCTCGGGACGCCGTAAAACAAAAGAATTCGGCCCAGATATGCGTCACGCGGCTGTTTTCTGTGGGTTTGCAGAGAAAGTCTATCTGTAAGCTTTTATAACAAAAGGCTTTGCAAAAACTTCTGGCTCTGAATGAAATGCCTGGTGTCGTCTCAAATTGCCATTGAAAACGGAATGGGGCACAATTGAAAAGTTTCCAATTTCCACGGTTTTATTTTTGATACATGAGCAGTATAATTGATATACTCCCACCAATTGAGAATTCCTGAATTCGCGTTTGTTTTTCCTTTAGCGAAAACGGATTCCTGCAGTCTGGCTTTGGTAAATATATTCATATATCGCTGAAGCTATAAACTTTTTTGACGCAATCTTAATAATGATTTCTTTGTCTCCGAATATTCCGCAGGATAATATCTTATTATTTGAGTTGAAATTTGACTTTAATTACTGAACGTTCCATAAAATCATGTTCGATGCAAATTAACTTTTGTTCTTAGTGAATTACAGATTTTCAGAAAGGTTTTTGTCATGAGAAGTAATAAATCTGGTAGAACGGGGGGGGGGGGGTAATTTACGCGCCTTCACGCTTGTTGAGCTTTTGGTGGTGATCGCGATCATCGGGATTTTGATCGCACTTCTTTTGCCAGCCGTTCAGGCGGCTCGTGAGGCGGCACGTCGCATGCAATGTTCCAACAATCTCAAGCAGATTGGTTTGTCTTTCCATACGATGCACGATGCGGTCAAGTTTTTCCCGTCCGCCGCGGTTCAGAAGGGCCTTTCCGATGATTTCTGGCGTCCCCGGGGTGTCACCGGTCGGTCCACGAGCAACCCCTCATCCAGTTACAATGACCGAAACAACCAAGCATGGCATAACACTGGTCGTATTGCTTGGACGGTTCCTCTTCTTCCCTACATGGAACAAACGGCGCGGTACGAAGTTATTGTGGAATACGCCCAAAGAACGACGGCTTCGCCCATCAGGAATCATACGGCGACGGAAACCGTGACGGTGAGCGGCGTGGTGGTTCAAAATCCCTACGCGGGCAATATCAAAGCCTATGTCTGTCCTTCGGATGCGGTTCAAGGTCCGGTGAACGGCAGCCTTGGCATCCTCAGTTATCGAATTAATGTCGGTGACGAGAGCTACAATAATCTGGAAAGCTATTGGAATGGTCCGGATTATACGTCCGTGCCCGTTTTGCACCGGGGAGTCGGGACTCGCGGTGACAGCATGGTCATCACGATGGCCAGCATGTCCGATGGCACCAGCAACACGATGATCGTGGCCGAGTCCGGCATTGCGCCGGGCAGTCCGGCAGCTGGTGAAGCCTCCGTTCGCGCGGGAGTGGGGCAGACATCCGCCGACGTGTACCGCTCAGCTTTGAATATCATTGAAGAGTGCCGGTCCCTGCGGGCGGGAGCCAATTTAAGCAAACCCACGGATTCGCGCAAGGGAGTTCGTTGGGCTGACGCTTATGCCCAATACACGGCCATTCACGCTATTTTGCCTCCGAATTCTCCGTCTTGTGCCCCGTCTTCCAGCGAACACGGCCTGATGACGGCGTCCAGCTATCATACCGGTGGGTGCAATATCTCCATGGGGGACGGTTCGGTTCAATTCATTTCCGACACGGTCAATAGCATGAGAAGCGATTATCAAGCGCTTTTGTCCGCGAATAAAGCTTCCTGGGGCAATAGCGGCCAGTCTTACTTTGGCGTTTGGGGAGCCATGGGTACGCGAAACGGCGGCGAATCGGCGACCGCGTTCTAGGAATCTGTGAAGTGTTTGTCGCAGGGGCGTTTCTCCAAGACGGGAAACGCCCTTGTGTTCGATTTTATGATGAATACCGTTATTGGGAGCTTACGATGAATTTATGGAAGTATGCATTCCTTCTGGGGATATGCGCGTTATTGACTACGGGTTGCGGCACCAAAAAACCGGCTGGTATTCCGCCGCTTTACCCAGCAACCGTCACGGTGAAAAACGGAACGTCGCCGATTGCCGACGCGTCCGTTTTCCTTGTTTCCCAAGGCAATGCTCCGGGCAGTTGGGCGGTGAACGGTTCGACGGACGCCAACGGAGTTGCCGTGATCAACACCTCGCAAGGCGATTGGAAGTCGAAAGGCGCACCTGAAGGGGAATATAAAATCTATATCACCAAAGTACCGGACGTCAAACTCGATTCTCCCCCGGAAGCAATCGTCAATGACTCGGATGCGCTCCAGAAGTTTGAAGCCGAGCAGATGAAAAAACTGAAAGCCGCTCCCAAGGTCATCCCGGATAAATTGACCAACCCGGCCCAATCGCCGTTGAAAATCACCGTCGTTTCCGGAACTCCGGCCGAATTAACCGTGGATCTCAGCGAACACAAATAAGAAACTGTAATATCTCCGGGGATTGCGATTCGCTTCATCCCCGGCTCTTTGTGTTGTTTCTCAATCCCATTTGAGCACCGCGCCGGTGTCGGCGCTGCTTGCGAGTCGGGTGTATTTGCCGAGGTAGCCGGTTTTGAATCGCGGCGGCGGGGCGGTGAACGATTTTTTTCGTTCGGCGAGTTCCGCGTCGGAAAGTTGGACGTTCAGCTTGCCGGCGAGGATGTCGATTTCGATCAGGTCGCCGTCTTTCAACAGCGCGATCGGTCCGCCGGCGGCCGCTTCGGGGCTGACGTGCCCGATACTCGCGCCGGCCGTTCCGCCGGAAAATCGCCCGTCGGTGATGAGCGCGACCGAATCGTCAAGCTTGACCCCCTTGATCGCCGTCGTCGGGGCGAGCATCTCCTGCATTCCCGGCCCGCCTTTGGGGCCTTCGTAACGCACGATGACGACGTCGCCCGCTTTGACCTTCCCGGCGACGATCCCGTCATACGCTTCCGGCTCCGACTCGAACACGACCGCGGGGCCGGTGTGTTTCAGCATCTGCGGCAGCACGCCCGCCGTTTTGACGACCGCCCCGTCCGGCGCGAGATTGCCGTAGAGAATCGACAGCCCGCCGGTTTGCGAATACGCCTTGTCGCAGGTGCGGATGCAGTCGAGCGGATCGAACGACAGCTTGAGGTCG
>JAVBQX010000297.1:0-4942 GCA_031548645.1 Thermoguttaceae bacterium | reverse complement strand
ATCATTTTAAAAGTTGAGGGCGGCCATTTCCTGTTCGAACAGGAGACGCTGGCCTTCGAGCAGGATGATGACCTCGTCGCCGACCTTGCCCATGCCCTGGATGTATTGGGCGCTGGCCGCTCCGGCCGTTCTCGGCGGGGGCGAAATCTGATCGTCATTGATGTTGCGCACTTCGTTGACCGTATCGACGACCAATCCGACCTGCGAGGCGTTGATGCTGACCACGATGATACAGGTTCGTTCGTCATATTCACGAGGTTCCATGTTGAAACGCAAACGCATGTCGAGCACCGGGATGACCTGACCACGAAGGTTGACCACGCCCTTGACGAACATCGGCATGTCGGGCACTTCGGTGATTTTCTGCATGCCCACGATTTCGGTCACGTAGCGGATTTCGATGCCGTAATCCTCGTTCCCGAGCCGGAACGTCAGGTACATGCTGCGAAGCGTGTCTTCGCTTTCCGTTCCCATGGATTCGATCGTCGCTTTGATCTGATTCAGTTCGAGCGGGTTGACTTTGTTCGTATCGGACATGAAATGACCTCCCGGTGGTTCCCGTGGGATGATGATATTTGTTGATCCGCCACACCGGCAACAAGGCCGCCGGCATAATTTTCGCGCTGTGATAGAAATATATAGGTCACTATTTCGGTGACCGAACCGTATTTCCGGAAGAAATTGCGAATTCCTGTGACACGATAGGGAAATGACGGTTTTGGCGATTATGCCGAGGTGGCTGCTAATCATTGGTCAGTTTCGGACACCTGTGTTTAACGGGCAGCCATCGCATCGCGGGTTGGATTTGAGACAGAAATTCCGGCCCGTTTGCACGATCAGGGCGTGCAACTCGTTGAGAACCTGCGAGTTCGGCCCGAAAGCGTCATGAATCAGGTGGGCCAGACTCTCGGAATGGCTTTTTTCGTCCGCCAGCCCGTGCCGCGAAAAAATGCGTCGCGTGTAATCATCGACCGGGCAAACCGGGTGATTGGCGGCGTACAAAAGAATCATATCGGCGGTTTCCGGGCCGATTCCCGGCAGGGCAAGCAGCTCGTCACGCACGATTTTTGTTTCCCGGGACAAAAACGGCATCAAAAAACCGCTCCATTTTTCCGCAATTTCATCGACGAAACGCCGAATCAGCGCCGCCTTCGCATTTTGACGCCCGACAGGACGAATGAAATCGAGCAATTCATCATCGGAAAGTTGTTGCAACTGCTTGATTTGCATCATTCCGGCGAACTTGAGGCGGTCAATCACCCGGGCTGCCACCGACCATTGACTGTTCCGCACAAGAATCAAACCGAGAATCACCTCAAGCGGCGATTCGGCGGGCCACCATTTTTGCGGACCGTAATACGACAACAATCGCTCAAACATGTCGCGTAAATCAAACGGCTTGGAAATTTGCGCGATTGTCGGTTCAAGAAAGCGGAAACGTTCCGGCGGCAAGCGAACGGGCCAAAGCTGGAAATTGCCGGCGTATCGCACCGGCTCGCACAATCGCGGGTTGGCCAGCACCCAACACCAGGGACCGATCGCCATTTCGTGCAAATGCGGCCGTCCGGCGAAACGACGCAAATATTCGGCAAGCGGCAACACGTCGACCACGTCAACGGTCCCGATGATCATCCCGCGAACGAATTCCGGCGGTGGTTTCGCGCCCCATCGGGCCAGCAATTCCCGCGCCGAAACGTCGGAATCGAACGACCGCCCGGCATGCACGAAGATCGGGCCGCGGTGGTTGGTCGCCCATTCGCGATTTTCGACCGCCTTGACGCCGTTGACAATCGCCCAGGCCCACGGCCCGTGTAGTGTCAGGGCGTGCGTCGGAAGATTATTGGGGCAATCGGACATGGCACGCCTGACGGTCGGGGTTTTTCTCAAAATATCGCTGGTGGTATTCCTCCGCCGGGTAGAACATGCAAATCGGCAGGATGTGCGTCACGATTTTTTTGCGAAATTTTCCGCTTTTTTCGATAGACAGCCTCTTCTGTTTCGCCAGTCGTTCCTGCTCCGCATCGCAACAGAAAATGATGGAGCGGTATTGCGTCCCGAAGTCCGGGCCCTGGCAGTTGACCGTTGTCGGATCGTGGCATTCCCAAAACACGTCGAGCAGCCGGTCGTAGGAAATGACGGCGGGGTCGAAATCGACACGCACGACCTCGGCGTGTCCCGTCCGGTCGGAACAGACTTCCGCGTAAGTCGGATTGGGAACGCAACCGCCCATATAACCCGCGGTGACATCGCGCACACCGAAAATCGCTCGAAAGCGGCTTTCGACGCCCCAAAAACAACCGCCGCCAAAATAGGCCAAAGCCATGATTTGCACCTTTTTTGCACGATATTTATTTCACAAAATACAATACGTGATGTTGATTTTATCCGAAAATCCCCCGTTTCACAAGAAAAATGTGTGAAACGGGTACAAAGCGTCCCAAGGTTTTGGGATTTCGTTGAAACATCATGCAAATTTCAAAAAGATTTGCATACCCGGACAATTACGACCTATGTTTTACGATTGTTAATAGCTTGCGTGGAATGTCCGCATTGTACTGAAAATCGGAGTCGCCGGGATGCCCAGCAAAGAGGAACTGATTGATTACCTGAAAAATTCGCAACTCTGTGCGTTGCCGCAAAGCGCGTCGCAAATGATTGAGCTGTCGAAGGACCCGGCCAACGGACCGCGGGAATACGCCGAGCCGATTTCGGCCGATCTTGGGCTTTCGACCCAGGTGTTGCGATTCGTCAATTCGTCGTTTTTCGGGTTTCGACACAAAATCACGTCGGTTCCTATGGCCCTGTCGCTGGCCTCGGTGCGAACGATCCGCAATTTCGTGCTTTGGAACGGGCTTTTCACCGTGCTGCCGAACCCGCAGTGCGGACCGTTTTCGATCAAAAAGCTGTTCCAGGACGCCTTGCGCCGGGCGGTTTTCTCGCGAATCGTGACCGAACGCTACACGGAATTCGACAGCGACGAGGCGTTCACGTGTGCGCTGCTGCAAGACATGGCGATTCCGCTCTTGGCGAAAAAGTGGGGCAGGGAATACGCCGATATGATCCAAAAATCGAACACCGCGCAGGTCCGGCTTTCAACGCTGGAACGCGACACAATGGGCTGGGACCATTCGGACGCCGGAGCGCTTCTCGCCGTGGGTTGGAATCTGGGCGATTTCGTCGGCAGCGTGGTTTCGCAGCACGCCGACGCTCTTTTCGAAGGTGACGGTCCCTGCGAGTCGACGATCACCGGAATCACGGCCCTGTCCGCACTGCTGCCGAAGGTCCCCGACCGCCAATGGTTCGAAGCGGTTCCCTTCGTCAACGGTTTTCGACGCATGTTCGGCCCGAAGCTGACCGAGTTGTCGGAAATTCTCACGCGGGCCGATGCGGACAGCGATCGGCTGTCCGGCCTGATCAATCTGGGAAGCACCCCCAAGAGCCTTGCCGGTTATTGGCTGGAAAGTCTGAGTGATCTGCCCTGGACGGGTTCGGAAGACATCGCGGCCACCGAAGAACAGTTGGATGAATACTTCGCACAGGCGGCCCATCGTTCGGAAATATGATCTTGTCCCATGCCGAATCTCAAATGAGATTTTGATGGTTTGCCCGACGGAACGAAAACCGATATAATGACAATTCTGACTCGTTAGTCCGTTTGTTCGTCTTGTCAACAGGTGCGGCATAGAAAGTCTTTCGCATGAAAAAAAGAATCCTGCTTCTGATCGGAATCATCGTATTATTCGGAATCACGCCGCTCCCCGCGAGCGACAACGAACCGGTTTATCTTTTCACCTATTTTACCGGCAACGGCGAGGACGGTTTGCATCTGGCAAGCAGCGTCGACGGTCTCATCTGGACGCCGCTGAAGAACGGCGAATCGTTTTTGAGGTCGGAGATCGGGAGAGACAGAATCATGCGCGACCCGAGCATCTGTCAGGGGCCGGACGGCACCTTCCACATGGTTTGGACGGCCTCGTGGACCCGCAAGGAATTCGGTTACGCGAGCAGCAAGGACCTGGTGCATTGGTCGGAGCAGAAAGCGATTCCCGCCATGGTGCATGAACCGACGACGCGAAACACCTGGGCGCCGGAAGTGTTTTACGATCAGAAAAGCGAAACCTACTATATCTTTTGGGCGTCCACCATTCCGGAAAAATTTCCGGAAACGAAGTCGTCAAGCGAGGACGAATACAATCACCGGATGTATTACACGACGACCAGGGACTTTGAAACCTTCGCGCCGACGCATTTGTATTTCGATCCCGGGCACAACGTCATTGACGCCTTCCTGGCGAAGAAAAACGACAAGTACCTGCTTTTCTACAAGGATGAAACGCTCAAGCCGGAAGCGAAGAAAAACATCGTTCTGGCCGTCGGCGATTCCCCGACCGGGCCCTTCACTTCGCCCAGGGTGATTTCGCATGTCAATTGGGTCGAAGGCCCCACGGCGATCAAAATCGGCGGCAAGTGGATCGTCTATTACGATTGCTACACGAAAGGGCGTTACGGCGCCGTGGAATCCAGCGATCTTGAAACATGGACCGACATCACGGACAAGGTCCGTTTTCCGAAAGACGCAAGACACGGCACAGTGTTTCAGGTGAAACCGGAGATTCTTGAAAACCTGCCGCGTTAAGCCGGAACGACAGCGCCAAGACGATTTGAAATCAAGTCGATGTAATGACGGTATGGTTCCAATACCTATAAAAATATCGTCATTACGGCAAGTACGCCTTCATTCCGGCTTTGATTGACTGGGTTATGCTTTCGCCAGAAAATGATCCGCAAGAACAGCAGCCGTGAACGCAGCGCAGCGGAGTGACCGGGGTGAGGGTTTTCCAACCAGGATAATGTTCAATTCCCCTGCTCCCACCAAAAGGAACACCGCAGGAAGGGAACGATTTCACAAAATGGGAAACGTGTTCCCCGGTCACTCCGTTCG
>JAVBQX010000207.1:0-4501 GCA_031548645.1 Thermoguttaceae bacterium | reverse complement strand
CGAAGGAGCGTTTGAAAGACGCCGACGTGCTGTTGCTCGACACCCGCCCCGCGGACAAATTCGCGGAAGGCTCGATCCCCGGGGCGATCAATTTCCCAATCGACGCGACGCTGGAACAACGCGCGACGCTGCTCGCCGACGTGCCGCGTTCCAAGCCGGTCATCCTGTTCTGCAAGTCGAACCGCTGCCCCTACGCCGATGATTTTGCCCAATTTTTGCGCCATAACGGATTTGAAAATGTGAGCATTTATCGGGACGGTTTCAGCCGATGGCCCCAACAACAGCCGGAATGAAGGCCGCAAGCCGTAATGACGGGATTCAGGCGAAAAACATGCAAAACGGGGATACCGTCATTGCGCTGCGCTCCATTCCGGCTTTTGTTTGGATAACTTGGTATTGAACAAAAATCAAACAATTTCCCAAAAAATCTTCGGAATTTCTCATGAGCCGTGTCGCAATCGCCCCCCGTTTCCCCATAGACCTAATATCAGGGGCACACAACCGCCCGCAAAACAAGACACAAATCAATCGCTTGCACAGGAGAATCATTATGAAAGCCATCCGAATCACCCTCGCCGTCATCGCTCTGCTCGCCGCCGTCGTTGCCGCTCCCATGGTCGTCTCCGCCGTTAATGATATCCCCGCCGCAAAGGCGTGTCTAGGTGGCGATGGCTGCAAATGATACTCGGCATCATCACAATTTTCGTTTATCCCGCCAAGCACGAAGGCCATGAAAACCGGTCTTTGTGCTTTTGATTTTTCTTGACAAAAACCTTCCAGTTTCTCGCACGGGCTTCTCAGTTCTGTTATAATCAGGGCGTTTTCATGAATAACGTCTTTTTTTTGCCCTGATTGCCCATGACCCAGGAAACGAACGTGCCGGTTTCGCGCCGGATCGACGAAATTTGCGATGCCTTCGAGGCGGCACTCAAAACCGATGCGCCGCCGCGGATCGAGGATTTTCTTGAACAAATCGACGCCGAACATCGGGCGGCGCTCTTTCGCGAATTGTTCGAAATCGAACTCGAACGGGTCACCCAGCCCGAACTGACGCAAAAGGAACGTCAGGAACGATACGAAACGCGGTTCCCGGATTACGCGGAGATGATCGGGTCGATTTTTCGCCGGGTCATGAAGCCGGATCGGATCGGCGATTACGAAATCATTGAGGAACTCGGCCACGGCGGGATGGGGGTCGTGTACAAGGGGCGGCAGACGCATCTCGGTCAGGCGGTCGCGATCAAAATCCTGCCGCAGGCCTTGCTCGACGACACGCAGGCGATTGCCCGGTTTCGGCGTGAGATGCAGCTTATCGGGCGATTGAGTCATCCGAACATCGTGCGTGCCCTCAACGCCGGGGAACTCGACGGCACGCATTTTCTCGCGATGGAATACGTTGACGGGGTGAACCTGCAACAGTTTGTCGCGCAGTTGTCGGCCCAAAACGAACGGCTTTCGCTCGGCGTCGTGTGCGAGATCATACGCCAGGCGGCCCTCGGTTTGCAACACGCCCACGAGTACGGGCTGGTTCACCGCGACATCAAACCGGCGAATCTCATGCTCGAATATTCCGGCACGGTGAAAATTCTCGATCTCGGGCTGGGCAAATTCCTCTCCGAAAAACGTTCGGAGGATTCGCACATCATGACGAAGATCGGCGCGACGATGGGAACGCCTGATTACATGTCACCGGAACAATGCCGCGTGGCGAAGGACGTCGATATTCGTGCCGACATTTACAGTCTCGGCTGCACCTTCTGTTTTCTCGCGACCGGTCATCCGCCGTATCACGAGGAACGGTTCGACACGCTCGATAAAAAGATGATGGGCCAGATCGTCGGTGAAATTCCCAGTCTGGTCGATGAAATTCCCGAAACGCCCGGCGAGGTGGAGGAAGTTTTTCAAACGATGCTCGCGAAAAAACCGGAGCAGCGATTTCAAACGCCGCTGGAAATCGCCGACGCGCTCGAACCGTTCGCCGATATCGACCAACTGCACGAACTGCTGGAGAGCTGGAAACTCGAACACGGCATCGACGCCAACGGCCCGCTTTCGGCGCGTTCGCAGGGACGCATCAGCAGCGGGCGGATCGGCGGTCGCAGTACCGGTCGCGTTTCAGCGAAAAGCACGAAAAAACAGATCATACGCCCAAAACCGGAACGTGTACTTATCCCGCATTTTGCGAGGGATTGGCGCGTGATCGGAACGGTGGTCGCCGTACTGATTCTCGTCGCCGCGCTGTTGCCGTTTTTCAAACACAAGCCGTCGGTGCCCCCGGAACTCGCCACCCAAATCAAAGAAGCGAAATTGAACCTCGCGCAGTTGCCGGGGCTGAACGGCCGCTGGTGGTTCGATGAAATCCCGTGGTTCATCCCCCCTGTGCGTGAGCAGTTGTTGCTGCAACTCGACAAAAATCCCGAACTGTTCGGAAACGATCTTGACCGATATTTTCACCCGAACGTCGCCGAGGTTTATGACTGGCTTTGGTCGCTCACTGAACAACAGTTGCGGGATTTGACCCCGCCGCAACGGGAACTCGTTCAAGAGCTGCACACGATTGTCCTTTCCGGGAAAGACAGCACGGAATCGCAAGTCCCGCTCCTTGCCGCGACCCAAAAATTTGAAAATGCCGTCGGTGAAAATGCACGCACCGCCGTCGATTGGCACACGCTTGCGAATCTCAAGCACCGTTACGCCGTGGTCGGTCAAAATAACGATCTCGCCGAAAACTCGCGGAAATGCTACGAAATCGCGAAGGCCAAATACGCCGCCATGCCAACGCCGCAACATTCGGTGCCGCTCGCCAGTCTCTGCCAGGGGGACGCCTTGCGGATCGAGTATGTGTGCGTCGCCAATCGAAAGAACAGGAAAAGCGGCGATTTCGATTTGCTGTTTGAAGAGTTCAATAAGTTGTGCCTTGCCGACAAAACATCGCCGCTGAGTCCGTTGTTCGAGATCGAATTTCGGGCGACATACGGGGCGAACGCCGCCGAAGCGGGATCGTTCTTCGATGCCGAACGACAATTCAAACTGGCGATCAATGCTCTGGAAAAATGCAAGACCGACATGATGTCGCACCCGCTCAAAGCCTACATCACCGAACGGAACGCGTGGTTTTTGATGGATCAATGGCGCGTGGAGGAAGCCGGCGAACTCTTTAAGCGAGCGGAACGATACCGAACGAACAATTACGAAACCGTCAAAAACCCCCATGCGTTGATTTACGTGCTTCACAACCAACACGGCTTGGCGATGACGACACGTTATCTCGGCGACAGCGTCGGTGCCGAACAGCAATATGCAATGCTCCAAAAAAATATCGACGCGGCCATCACGAACCTGGAACAAAACAAGCAGGAGGTCGACCCGCAATTCCTGACGGATCTTTACGAACGTGCCGGGAACACGCGCGAACGCCGCGCCGATTGCATTCTCTATAGCGGCGCGGCCTCGGGGATCGGTCGGGAACGTTTTGCCGACATGGCGTTTCTGTACGAAGGTGCAAGCGAACATTACAGACCGGTCAGCATGAAACGGGTCATGCGATTGAAACAGGCGATCATGTTGATGCTCATCGGCGACCGGGAACAAATGGAACTGGGGGAAAAAATCCTCAATGAGGTCATGGCACAGGAAAAAGCCGAGCCGCATAACGACCCTGCCAATCTGGTCCGATTTCGGCTCATCAGCCAACTTGCGGAAGCGGTGCTTGCCCTGAAAAAGAGTGAAGTGGAACCGAAAATCGATTCGGATGCCGCGACCGAAGGAAATGCCGTTCCTTCGCGCAGGGAGTCGCTGGCGACACTCTATCGTTTTTTGAATGAATTCCCGTATACGACGAATTCGAATCCCACTCCGATCAACGAAAACGAGGCGGGGCGTCGTGAAAATCTGGAGATGTGGCTCTTCGCAGCCGAACTGCTGCTCACCGACCTGCTTGCACACAACGAATCGCGTCAGGCATCGAACGATGTCCTTTACCTTGTCTCGGCACTCGGGCGGTTGAAGAAAAATTCCCAGTCCGAACAACAACTGGAACCGTTCACCCGACGTTTCAACGATCTCGTCCGCCGCGTGCGAACCCCCGAAGAACAGGGGCAATGACAACCCGCGGACGGCTCAGTATTGATGGGTGTTTTGTGAATCAGCGGCAGCCTTCGCCATGACACGCTTGCGCGGCGGGGATTTCATTCACAGTGGAAACGACCATCGGGGCGGCAATCACGGCGGCGAGCAGAGCGATGACGGCGAGGGTGATTCGGATGGCTTTCATGGCGATTCTCCTGTGCAAGCGGTTGATTTGTGTTTTGTTTTGCGGGCGGTTGTGTGCCCCCTGATATTATGTTTATGGCAAAACGGTTTCCAATTGCGACATGGTTTGGGAAAAATTCCGAAGATTTTTTGACAAATCCGCAACCCATTCCATTACAACGATTTAAAACCAGAGCCCGAAGCGTAAGCGAGGGACAAGTCCCGCCGCTAACTCCATACTCCAAACTCC
>JAVBQX010000341.1:0-8786 GCA_031548645.1 Thermoguttaceae bacterium | reverse complement strand
GACTCAACCCCCTTCGCAATGCTTGGTGTTGGAGTACAATCAAACTCAACCTATTGGGAAATCAATCGTTATGTGCAAGTCGCCGAACACCTGAGCCTTACGCTGCATCTTCCGACGGTCGTTACTTGGCAAAGTGAACGTGAGAGGAGGATGGCGGAAAAAATCGTGGCGGAAGCGGGTGGCATGGTCGCATCCGCCCCGGCGCTATCAATGATGCAATTTGCCGCATTGTCCCGTCGTGCTTCGGTTTACATCGGCGCCGACAACGATTTTTTGCACGTGGCCGCGGCGGTCGGTACACCGTGTATCGGGGTGTTTGGTGACGAAAACTCACATCGGGACGCCCCATGTTGCGACAATTTTCAATGGGTGCAGGCTCATGTGGGCGAATCGCTGCGAACGGGTCGCGGCAATCATGCCGGAACGACGCCCGTTCGCATTGACAATTATACTTACGACGTCATCCGGGTGTGCAACGCATGTGACGAAATTCTGCGGCCGGAACCGGTGCGGGAATCGTTGCCGGAAAGGCAGCCCGTCACGGTTATCGGTGTGTGAAACGCGAACGGTTTTGTACGCCGATGACGATAACAATATCATAACACAGCGAAGAGGATCATCATGGCGTACAATCGCGAACGGCTCAAGGAGCTGATCAGGGAAAAATCGTTGCAATTCGGGGATTTTACACTCGCTTCCGGTAAACAGGCGAAGTATTATCTCGACGCCAAACAGGTCGTGCTTGACGCCGAGGGCGCTATGCTCATCGGCGAGGGCATTCTCGATTTGATCATCGAAGGGGGTGTCTTCCCCGAGGCGGTCGGCGGCATGGCCATCGGGGCCGACCCCATCACGGCCGCCGTTCTCACCATCGCCGGCTCACAGGGCATTCCGCTCAAAGGGTGCATGGTTCGCAAAGAGGCGAAGGATCACGGTACGCAAAAATTCGTCGAAGGGCCCGTGCAGTCCGGCGATCACATCGTCGTCGTCGAGGACGTCGTCACGACGGGCGGCTCGTCGCTGCTGGCCATTGAAAGGCTCGAAGCTGCGGGCTTGATTGTCGACGAAGTCATCGCTATCATTGACCGTATGGAGGGCGGCAGCGGCGCGTTCATCAGCCGGGGCTACAAGTTCCGCACCCTGTTCACTATTGAGGATTTCGGGATCGAAGCGCCCCGGGATTAGTGCGGCGGTGAACGTGCCCCAATCCGCTCGAATGGCAGCCCGGAGCGTTAGCGACGGGTGATAACGCACAGCATGAGTTACTGTGAGTAATTTTGTGAGAAATTTTCCCGGGCTGGAATACAACTAAACTGTTTTCCTTTTACCCGTCGCTAACGCTCCGGGCTGCCATCGGGAATTGCGGCCCGGCAATATTCACCATCAAGGGACAACATCATGCGTCGGATGACGGATCGGTTCGTCGAAGCGGTCAAGCTGGCGGTGCATTTGCATCGCGACCAGTCTCGCAAGGGGAGCGACGTGCCCTATGTTTCGCATTTGCTTCGCGTGTCGGGACTCGTGCTGGAATTCGGCGCCGACGAAGACACGGCCATCGCGGCCATGCTGCACGACGCCGTCGAAGATCAGGGCGGTCTGCAAACCGGGACCCTCATCCGCAAGCAGTTCGGTTCGCGGGTCGAACGTTTCGTCATCGGATGTTCCGATTCGGTGACGGGCAGCGATCAGCCGAAGCGTCCGTGGCGCGAACGCAAGGAATCGATGATGGCCGCGATCGAAGACCTTGACCCGGAAGCGCAGCTGATCATCGCGTGCGACAAACTCGACAATCTTCGCAGCACGCTGAACGAATACCCCAAGGTGGGGCCGGAGCTCTGGAAGCGTTTTTCCGGCGGCCGCGAAGGCACGCTCTGGTATTACCGCGGCATGATCGGCGCCCTGCGCGACGCCGGCGGCTGCCCGTTGCTCGGCGAACTGGAAACGACACTTGCGCGACTGGAAAAATTGGTCGAAGAACGGGAGAACGAAAAATGAGTTACGAGTACACGGGCCCCGGGCCGGAGCAGGAATTCACTCCCCCGAAATCGAAAAAAACGAGAAACTGCTGCCTGTTGAGCTGCGGCGGCTGCGGCTGCCTGGTCATCGTGATGATCCTGCTCGGGGTTGTCGCGTATTATGTCGGCGGAAATATTTTTCGCGCGTCGATCAATAACGAAGCGGTTTTGGATGCGCTGCAGGCGTATAGTTTGGATCACGGCGAATATCCGCCGGCGTATTCCGTCGATGAAAACGGAAAACCCTTGCACAGTTGGCGCGTCTTGATCCTGCCGTATTTCGACGAAGATGTGTATTCCCTCTTTTATCGAGGGCCGCTTCCCGGCGAGGTGTACTCCCAAATCCGTTTGGACGAACCGTGGGACAGCGAACACAACAGACGGTTCCATTCACAAATGCCTCAATGCTACGGGAATCCCGGTGTGAAGGGCGAAGGAAAAACCAATTACCAGATGATCACGGGGAGCAAATGTCTTTCCGACGGACCGAACGGCCGAACGGCGGACGAAATTCGTGCGGCGGGTCACCCGGTCGTTCTTTTCGTCGAGGCCGCACCGGCCGTCGAATGGATGAAACCTCAGGACCTGTCGTATGATGACATGATGAAAAACGGCGTCGTTTCGGATGACAGTGCCGTCCCCGGCCTGGCATGTCCGCATAACGTATTCAATGTCCGAATGGGGACAACCGGTCTTTCCACTTGGGAGACAAATCTCTATACGAAGAATCCCCATGCCGGAAATCAATCTGACAATTATATCAGACTGGAACAGCTTTACGAATACGCGACGCTGGATACGGATATTACCGTGCATGACAACGAGGTGTTGCCGAACGGCAACGCCGGAGACAATCCCGACGACCCGTTTGCCGATGAAGCGTCGCCATGACAGCGCCCGGAAGGAAACCCGTTAAAAAATCCGCCCAAACCGCCGCAAAGCCCGCTCCCAAAAAGACGGTCAAGCGGCGTGTGAAAAAGCTCGTCAAAAAGAAAGTTCGCAATCCGCAAGGCGAAGTTAAGCCTGTCAAAAAAACGCCGCGGCCCGTCAAACAACCTGTCGCGGTGCCGACAAGCATTGTGGCAACGAAAAAGAAGGTTGCCCCATTGCGGGAACTTTCCGAGCTGGAAACGGCGATCGCACGCTTTTTGCGTTACCTGAAAGTTGAGCGGAACTCGTCCGACCTGACGATCAAGAGCTATCGCGAAGACCTCGACGCGTTGCTGGAATACATTTACGAACTGTACGACAAGCGGCTGCCGAAACCGTCGGAAATCACGACGCTCGACCTGCGGGGATACGTCGCCGCGATGCACGACGCCGAATACAATCGCACGACCATCGCGCGGCGAATGGCTTCGCTTCGCAGTTTTTTCAAGTTCGGCATGCGCGAGGAATGGGTCGCCATGAACCCGGCCAAACCGCTGCGCAATCCGCGCATTTCACGGACGCTGCCGTTTTTCCTTTCGACCGCCGAACTCGGTACGCTGTTGCAAACGCCGCCCACGTCGGACAACATGTGGCAGCGAGATCGCGCGATCCTCGAAGTCATGTATTCCAGCGGCGTCCGCGTCAGCGAACTGGTCGGGCTCAACCTCGGCGATTACGACGCGGATCAGGGCCTCATCCGCGTCATGGGCAAGGGCAAAAAGGAGCGTTTCGCACCGATCGGTTCGTTCGCCGCAAACGCGATCGACATCTGGTTCGATGCACGCCGGGGATTGCTCGCCGAAACGTTTGCCAGGTTCAAGAAGGACGGCCCGAACGTTCCGCTGTTCCTCAACCGCTTCGCCGGGCGGCTCAACGTGCGGAGCATCGGCCGCATGATCGAAAAACATATCGCCGCCGCCGGACTGGATTCGCGGACCTCGCCGCACACGCTCCGGCACAGTTTCGCAACGCACCTGCTCGACAGCGGGGCCGACATCCGCAGCATCCAGGAACTGCTCGGCCACGCGAACATCGTCACGACGCAGATTTACACGCACGTCAGCACCGCCGGGCTTCGCGAAATTTACGAAAAATCGCACCCTCGCGCAAAATGAGCAAACGGATTTCACGCAGAGTCGCAAAGAAGACAAAGATCGCAAAGTTCGTGTTTTTAACGTTTCTGGCCTGCTTTGCGTGAAACATAAACATGTTGATATGACCACCCCCGCACCCGTTGAAAAGCCGAAACGCAAACGAAAGCGTCGCGTCAAACGCAAGCCGAAACGCATGCCGCGGTATCACGTCGTGCTGTGGGACGACGACGCACATACCTTCGAGTACGTCATTTTCATGATGCGCGACCTGTTCGGCCACACGAAGGAAACCGGACGCAAAATCGCCGCGACGGTGCACGTACAGGGCCGGGCCGTCGTATACACCGCGCACCTGGAACTGGCCGAATTGAAACGCGACCAGATTCACGCCTACGGGGCCGACAAATCCGTCGACGATTGCGAAGGTGCCATGTTCGCCACCATCGAAAAAGCCGACGCATGATTTTCAATAAAAGTCGGAATGGAGACCGAAGGTCGTAATGACGGTATCAAGGCCGGGAATCATGCGATCCCGCCATTGCGCTGCGTTTCCCGTCAGCGCAATTTGCCCGCGGGGGTGTCGGCGGCAAGTCGGGCGATCATGTCTTCGGTGGCGGCGCGGACGGCGTCTTCCCAATGCTCGAATTTGCCGGCGAAGGGGCCTTTTTTATGCGCGAAAAGAATGCCCCGCGAGTTGTTGACCAAAGCTCCCAGTCCGTTGTCGTCGAAGGCTCCGGCCACGTCTTTCGCAGAACCGCCCTGGCTGCCGTAACCCGGCACGAGGAACCACGTGCGCGGCATCTGTTTGCGCAATTCGGCGAGCTGTTCCGGCCAGGTCGCGCCGACGACGGCACCGATGTCGCCGTAACCGTTCGGCGAGAAATTCGTCGCGTTGAGCAGTTCGACGTATTCGGCCACATGCCGGTAAATCGGCTGACCGTCGACGACGAGGTCTTGCAGCATGGCGCCGCCCGGGTTCGAGGTTTTGACGAGCACGAAAATTCCCGCCTCACGTTCCCGGGCCACGCGTGCGAAGGGTTCGATGCCGTCGTCGCCGAGATAAGGGCTGACGGTCAAGGCGTCGCCGCCCCAAACGCTGGATTTCGGCCCGAGCAGTCCGTCGGCATAGGCTTCGGCCGTCGAACCGATGTCGTTCCGCTTGCCGTCGAGAATGACGAGCAGACCCTTCCGCTGGGCGTATTGGATCACGTGTTCCAACGCAAAGAGGCCCATTGAGCCGTATTGTTCGAAAAAGGCCATTTGCGGCTTGACCGCCGGAACAAGCGGCGCCACGATGTCGATGATGCGGTAGCAGAACTGGCCGAAGGCGGTCGCGACCTTTTCCGGATCGACGTAAGTTCCTTCATCGTATTGGTTTCCGCCGCAACAGGAACAGCCGGTCGATTTGAATTCGTCGGGCAACAGGTCGTAGCGCGGGTCAAGCCCGACCAGGACCGGCGTTTTTTTTGCCTTGACGGCGGCTTCCAGACGTTCGGAAAATGCAGGCATTTTATTTCTCGCTTAATCAGATTTTGGTACGTGTTACGAGTGGAATTACGACATTATACCGCATTTGCTGAAAAATGAATCCTATGATTTCGCGCAATAAGACCTGTTGCTTTGCCAAAGGCGGAAAATATCGATTTTTGCGCAACCACCCGACATCAACGTGCCACCCTCACACCGGCTTCAGGGCGATACCTTCATGAAGGCTATGTTAAAATAGAATGTCTGTGTATTTTACAGAATGATTTCAGCAAGCATCACTGCATATTTGTAGGTGTTTAGCTAACATGATAGTAGAAATTTTACAAAATTCTTATCTTTTTCACGAATAACTGTTATTTTGTCTCGTAATCTGGTAAAATGTTTCCACTCACCGGGGCATTGAAGTGCCGGTTCAATTTCTGCGGATTGTGTAAAAATTCTTTTGTTTCTTTCTGCAAATTGAATGGATTGAAAGGAAGTGTGTCATGCTCAAGACATTAGGAATAATCGACGGTCTGCTGACCACCGATCGGCAACGCCGCAATGCGTGCCGTTCCTTGGGCGGCAAAACGGTTCTCGAATGGGTCGCCCGCCAGATGACGGATTCGTTGCGGCTCGACGGCGTGGTCGTTGTGACCGATCGATCTGAAGAAAACATGTTCGTCAAGATGATGACGCCGCTTGACGTTCCGGTCTATATGACCGATGCCGCCGATACGCTCTCGGCGCTTTCCAAAACGCTCGAAGCGTTTCAGGCGGAACACTGCGTCTACATCGGGCTGGACTGGCCCCTGATTGATTCCCATCTCATCGACCGGCTGATCATCGCGGCCGAGTCGAACCCGGACGGTCGGTATGCGGCCTTCCAGTTTGAAAACGATTCCCGCATGGGGCGACCGCTCGGCATGTTCGCCGAATGGTATGACGTCAAGGCGCTGTATCGCGCCAACCGCAAGGCGACCGATCCCTTGCACCGCGAGTACCCCGGTTCGTTTTTCCTCGAACGGGGGGAACCGGAAACCCTGACCCTCATCCCGGCCCCGCAACAGTTTTGCGAAAACGATCTTTGCCTGACCATTGAAAGCGAAGACGACTGGGAAGACGTCATCATGATTTTCGAATCGATCGACGCCGACAACATCCAATGGCACCGCATCGCCGAACTGATGATGAGCCTGCCGCGATCAAGGAAAAACGGTCCCAAACTCAAAAAAGCGAAGCAGTCGAGCATCCGTTGAATAAGTCAAGGCATGGCGGTCACGCCGTGGCCGCCGCAATTTGTGATTAAACTTCTCCATCACATCGGCCAACGGACCGGCAGCGGGGCTTCGAAAGTGAGCGGTTCTTTCGTCACGGGGTGCGCGATGACCAGTCGCTTGGCGTGCAGTGCGATGCCCGACGGGAAGGCCGTTTGCGAGCCGTATTTCCGGTCGCCGAGAATCGGGTGGCCCTTGTGCGAAAGTTGCAGACGTATCTGGTGCTTGCGGCCGGTTTCCAACGTGATTTCCAGCAGCGAACGGTTCCCGACGCACTTGAGGCACTTGTAACGCAGGCGTGCCTCTTTCGACTCGGCATTCGGCCGGGCGGTGACCCACATTTTCCGATGCCGCTCGTCTTCGCAGAGATGGTTGACCAGCCGCCCTTCCTTCGGCGAGATGGTGCCTTCGACGATAGCGAGATAAATCTTTTCGACCGTGTGGTCGCGGAACTGGTCGTTGAGCCGGGCCGCCGCCTTCGAGGTCCGCGCGAACACGATCACGCCCGAGACGGGCACGTCCAACCGGCTGACCACGCCCAGGTAAACGTTGCCGGGCTTGTCGTAACGCCGCTTGACGTATTCCTTCGCGACGGTCAGCAGCGTGTCCTCGCCCTCGGGCAAGCCCATCGTCGCCAGTCCCGCCGGCTTGTTCACCACCAGCAGGTGATTGTCTTCAAAAAGGATGTCGAGATCGTACAAGGGAGTGTGGAGTGTGGAGTGTGGAGTTGGGACGTTGCTTCGTGACACGGTATAAGGAGGTCTCATAAAACACGCCAATCGGTGCAAGTGAAATTTGTGTCCATGCCATCACTTTCCCAGACAATTCTGCGAAATGCATCGTAACCGGGATGAAAATTCGGTGAAGTGCAGGAGATCACGATTTTCGGTTCGTCGCACCCGGCACGGTACAGGTGAAAAACCTTGTTTTCTTCCGTTGCTGTTTGAAAGGTGCCAGTAAGGATTGATGAAAGAGGGTTAAAAATAAACCACAGCGTTTCAATCGTTTGCCAAAAAGTTTTTTTGCATTTTATTCGGACGGTCGGAACTTCGAATAATCTGCTCCCGTCCAATTCACAAAGGGGAATGAAAACATCACGATTCGACGCGTTTTTTGCGTTACCCAAAAATTCTATACCCTGCTTCAAAACACGGACACGAGGCGTCCAATAAAATCCCTTGTCTTTTTGAAAGTCGTCATACATCCGCCGGGCTATGGCCGTTCGCAGGTGATCTAAAAACGACTCGAAGCGATCATCGTTTTCAAAGGAAAGTATGGTCACTTTTTTCAAGGGGCGGTCTTCCTTCAAAAAAACCGTGATACGATACTGATAAACGGCAGGTTTTCCCATCATCTTGTCACGCAATGAACTTTTCACAATCGGGATCAAGGAATAGGATTCAATGTCAGCGAACAAAATCGCGATGTCGCGGAAAAATATACGATAAAGGATTCCATTGGTGAAAAAGCCATGTTGGCACCTGTAGTGCAGCCAAACCAAACAGATCACAAAAACGACACCCGGCAGGGCGAAGAGGATCATAACCATCGCCGAATCGTTCTTGCTGCAGAAAAATAGAATACATGCCACCATGACAACGGCGGACATCATCGTCATCAGCCAAGCGACCGGCGACCATCGCAACGGCGGCACGATCGCATGAATCAGTTCGGAAATGTCGCGTTGATGGTTCATGGGAAGGATGCGTAACGGTTAAACGTAACTCAAGGCGTTGCCCAAGGCCAATACATATTGCCACTTCGTGGCGAAAACCCCAACTCCAACTCCCAACTAATCCTTGAACCGATCCTGCACGGCTTCGACGGTGAAGTCGCCGGCGTGCATGGCTTCCATGGCGATGCTGGCGGCTTCGGCGGCGGCGATGGTCGTCAAATAGGGCACCTTGTGCGTCACGGCGGCGGCGCGGATGCGGCCTTCGTCGGTCCGGGCGCCTTTGCCGTTCGGCGTGTTGAGGATCAGCGCGACATCGTGGTTGAGCATG
>JAVBQX010000049.1:0-8508 GCA_031548645.1 Thermoguttaceae bacterium | reverse complement strand
CGGGTCGATTTTTTCGGCAAAAATCGCGTCAAGCGAATCTGCCATCCGTTGCCGCGGGGCAAGACGGTCGACCGGAATGTCCTTGAAACCGTCCGGCATCCAGAAATTGACGACCGCGGCACTGCCGAGCTGTTTGCCCATTTCTTCGGCGATTTTACGGCAGGCGATGCCGTGGCGAATCCAAAAATCGCGGGTTTCCTTGTTCGCGGACGAAATTGTAAACCCATCGGAAGACTTGGGATGCGAAAAATATGTCGGGTTGAAATCCAGCCCCAGGCCGTTCGCCTTGGCCCAGTCGATCCAACCTTTGAAATGCTCCGGGCCAATTTCATCGCGGTCGACTTTTTTGCCCTGATTTTCAAGATAAATGGCGTGCAGATTGAAACGATGCTTGCCGGGAATCATTTTGAACGCAACATCAGCGTCAGCACGGAGTTGCTCCGGTGTCACCGCTTTGCCGGGATAGTTTCCTGTCGCAAGAATTCCTCCATCGGACAAACCGCCGGCCGATTCAAACCCGGCCACGTCGTCGCCCTGCCAGCAGTGCAGCGAAATTTTGATATTCGCCAGTTTTTTCATCGCGGCATCGGTGTCGATTCCCAGTTCTGCGTATCGCTGTTTAGCCAATTCATAGGCTTGTTCCACTGCGCTCATTTTAGCTCCTTTATTAGTGCAAAGATTGGAATGGTTGGCATTGCAACTTGGATTCCATTCAATTATCCGGGATTGACGGCCAAATTCAACAGGTGACACAAAAATGTCGCCCAGTTTTGGAATAAAATCGCCAAATCACTCTTGAATTTGCACCCGGGAATTGTTATATCTCTCCATCCAAATTGAATAATCCGCTCCGTTTCCATGACGAATACCGCGCAAACCTGTCGATTATGACGAAAGAGGCGAATAAGTAATATTGTGCGGCGTTTTGGAGAAACACAAATGCAAATCCTCATGAAAAAATTCATTAATATCGTTTTTCTTGCACTCATGTCCTGTCTCATCGTGGGCGCCGTGTCCGGCTGTGAATCGATGGACAAAAAAAAGAAAAAGGATGAAGGCCTCTCGACTTCCACACGGGATTTCTTCAAAGGCGAACGGCCGCAACCCTGACCGGCATTGCTTTTGTCGCAAAGGTCAACAAACGAAATTCGACAAACCATGTCCAGCAATATATTGCGTTACATGATTATTTCTCTCCTGACCCTGCTCTTCATGACGGCGGGATGCGAAAGCGGTCTGAAAAAGAAATCCGTGCCGGGATCATACGCTTACCAGAGCAAAGAATTCAAAAAAATGGTCGAAAAAGACCCCTTCCCCGCGGCGAATTCCGTTCAGTAATTTCTTTCCGCTGGCGATCAACCATTCTTTCGCTATACTGAAGGGAACCGACGGTCGGTCGCGAATAGTTGTGCGATTGCCCTTGGGCCAATGTTTGCGGAAGGGCGGAATCGTGCGAATCTTGAGTTTTTTGACAGATCACACCGGAAACCGCTGGCGATGGTTCCGTCTTGCCAGTCTGGTATCGATTGCAATTTCATCGTGCGCGTTTGTCGGGCAAAATCTTCCCGCGCAATCGGCTCCGCTATCGGAACGAAACGATTACGCGCCGAAACAAAGTTGCGCCGCGTGCCACGAGAAGGAATTCGACCAATGGCACGGCTCGAACCACCACCTCGCGATGGGCGAGCCGACGCCCGACATGCTTCGCGGCGATTTCAACGACACACAATTCGTGCATGTCGGTTTCGACGACCTCGCGAAACTCTCCGACGACGAACGAAAAGCCGTGTTGGCCGAAATCGACTTGAGCGTTCTCGCGAAAGCCCTGACCGACGCGAAGCCGGAGGTGCTGCCGAAAATCACCGCCGTACTTTCGCCGCAAGACGCCGCGAAGTTGCGGCAACTCATGGGGCATTTCGTCGCGACGGTGAGCGCCGAAACCGCGACGGCGAAACGATCGCCCGACGGCGCCGCGATGACTTTCGGCAAAGTCTGTCCCGTCCGGATGGGCGACACACAGCAGGCCCAGGGCGAAATCGTCGCCGTGATGCAGCGTCTTGCCGACGCGGGAAAGATCGACCTGTCGTTCGGCCAGCGCTTCCGCTTTTTCATGCAGGGAAACCGTCCGATGGTCGAATGCGAGAACAGCCGCGGCGAACGCGAAACTTTTGCGATCAAATACACCTTCGGCATCGCGCCGCTGCAACAGTACCTGGTCGAATTCGACGACGGTCGTGTGCAATGCCTGCCGGTGGCCTGGGACGTCGAACGCGGACGATGGTTTCATGTCTACCCGAAAGAACGCATTTTGTCGGGCGATCCGCTTTTCTGGACGAAGCCCGCGCAGAACTGGAATTACATGTGCGCCAGTTGCCACACGACGAACCTGCACAAGAATTTCGATGTCGCGTCGAACAGTTATCGCACGCGATGGTCGGAGATGTGCGTCGGTTGCCAGTCGTGTCACGGGCCGGGCGGTTTGCACGTCGAACGCATGAGCATCCCCGGCGTCGAATCGACGGGCGATCGCGCCACCGACATGGCGCTGCCGATTTTTTCGCAAATGAGCGCCCGGGACGAAATCGAAACCTGCGCCCCGTGCCATGCGCACCGCCGCGTTCTCCGAGAGGGGGCCTCACCGCCGGGTTCGCATTTTCTCGACGATTACGCCCCCTCGCTGATCGACGGCAACCTGTTTTACGCCGACGGCCAGATTCTCGAAGAGGATTACGAGTACACCTCGTTCCTGCAATGCCGCATGTCGGTCGAAAACGTGCGCTGCACGACCTGTCACGATCCGCATTCGTCGAAGCTCACGCGCGAAGGCAACCTGCTTTGCCTGCAATGTCACGACGCGGAGTACGATTCGCCCAAGCATCATTTTCACGAAGATGCGTCGCGGCCGGGCACGCAATGCGTCGAATGTCACATGCCGACCACGACCTACATGGTCATCGCGCCGCGTCACGACCACGACATCAAAGTGCCCGACCCGGAACTGACGATTCGGCTCGGCATCCCGAACGCGTGCAACCAATGTCACGACGATCCCGCTGCCGGTGAAACGCCCGAATGGGCTCTTCGCTGGGTCCGGCACTGGTACGGCGCGAACAAGTCCGAGGCCGAACCGCAACCGGATCATTTCAACCTGCAAGTCGCATCCGCGATCTCGGGTGGTCGCAACGGCGACGCGGACGCCTTGCCGAAACTGCTGAGCGTCGCCGGCAACCGTGACGCGAAACGTTTGCGGCCGATCACGCGGGCCAGCGCCCTCGCATTGTTGGGGCGATATCCGACCGCGGAATCGCTCGCGATGCGAACGGCCGCGCTGGCCGATCACGACCCGCATGTGCGCTTGGCCACCGTTTCCACCTTCGAATCGGCGACGCCCGACGAGCGGCGCGAGCGTTTGTTGCCGCTGCTCCGCGACGAAAAATACGCCGTCCGTTGCGAAGCGGCGCGGCTGCTCTCTGTGGTGCCGCCCGACCGTTTGACGGCGGAGGAAAAGGAATCACTGGACGCCGGAATCGCTGAGTACATCGCCTCGCAAAACGCATCGCTCGACCACCCGGCGGCGCACCTCAACCTGGCCGTGCTGTGGGAAAATCTCGCCATGCCGAAAATTTTTGCATCGCAGAATACAAGTTTGGTTGAAATTCGCCAACTGACGCAAAATTCGCTGGCCGCATACCGGCAGGCCTTGTTGCTTGATCCGGAGTTCGTGCCGGCGCGAATCAATCTGGCCATGTTGCACAACCTGCGTTCCGAGCCACTGGAAGCCGAATCGCAACTGCGACGTGTGACCGAACTGACCCCGGAAAACGGCGAAGGGTTTTATTCGCTCGGGCTGTTTCTCGCCGAACACAATCGCCTCCCGGAAGCCGATGCGGCGTTGGCGAAGGCCGCGGCGCTCATGCCCGGCAACGCCCGCGTACTTTACAATCACGGGCTTTTGCTCCTGCAACTCGGCAAACCGGACGAAGCCGAAACGCAACTCATCCGGGCGTATCGCATCGATCAAAATTCGACCGACATCCTGTTCGCGCTGGTCAGCGCGGCCGTCGCAAAGCGGGAATACGAAAAGGCCCTCGGCCGCGTTCAACTGCTGCAACGTTTGGAACCGGACAATCCCCAATGGCCGGCGCTCTTTCAAAAAGTGCGACTCCAGTTTCTCCAGCGGCAACATCGCCTGGAAAACATGCCGAAGTGATCGTTGCAATCAGAGCCCGAAGCGTAAGCGAGGGACAAGAATCAGAGCCGCGACAGTCATGGAGCGGTTGCGGCGGAACAGTCACGGCGCAATTGATTGGCAATTCGGCGGCGGTCTCGGCGAGACCGCCCTACCTCGTCCCTCGCTTACGCTTCGGGCTCTGATTTCTTGTATGCCGTGATCACCTCATGAAATCGGCGGCGAGTTTTCCGGAGGAAAAGGCGAACTGCAAATTGTAACCGCCCGAGTCGCCGTCGACGTCGAGCGTTTCGCCGCAGAAAAACAGGTTCGGCACGAGTCGCGATTGCATCGTGTTGCGATTGATTTCGGCTAGAGAAACACCGCCGCGCGTGACCATCGCCTCGTTGTCGCCGCCGAGCCGCTCGACGGAAAAGGGGAGTTCGACCAGCAGTCTCGCCAGCGTTTTGCGGATTTCCCGCGTCAGTTCGGCCGCGGG
The DNA here is from genome assembly GCA_031548645.1 of Thermoguttaceae bacterium. Lineage (GTDB taxonomy): Bacteria > Planctomycetota > Planctomycetia > Pirellulales > Thermoguttaceae > WRMR01. The sequence goes on along the minus strand of JAVBQX010000049.1, from coordinate 3,841 downwards.
CAGATCATGAGGAATGCCGTTTTGTGCGAACAACAGCGACACGAGCCGCTCGGGAACGCCGTATCTGGCGAGCAGGGTTTTAACGTGCTTTCTGCCGAACGCGGTCGCGTCGTCTTGCAGTCGCCGTTCGAAAGCGTTGGCGTCGGCGAACCCCGACACGAGCGACACGCGAATTTCGTCACCGGTGCGGATGGTGCGGCTCATGTCGAGAATGACTGGCCCGGACAGCCCGTGATGCGTCAGCAGCAGGTCGCCTTCGCCGGCCGCGATTTTTTTGCCGCCGCGAAAAAGCCGGACGACAACGTTTTCGAACGAAAGCCCGGCGCATTCCGCAAAGGAATAATCGCGAACTCGCACCGGGGCCAATGCCGCGGCGGGTTCGACGATGGTGTGACCGAGCGATCGGGCCAAACGATAACCGTCGCCCGTCGAACCGGTCGCGGACCAGGTCTTGCCGCCGGTCGCAATGACGACGCGTCGCGTGCGAAACTGTGCCGACGTTTCCGGTCGTCGCTGATTGGAAACCCGCAAAAGAAACATGTCGTCATCGTCACGTTCGATGCTTTCAATAGTTGCATTGCATCGAAAGTCGACGCCGGATTCGTGCAAAGCGTCGAGCAGGATTCGCAGGACGTCGCGGCTTGATTCGGTTTTCGGAAACATCTTGCCGTCGTTCAATTCGATCAGCGGCAGCCCACGATCGGCGAAAAACCGCGTCAAATCGTCGTTCGTGAAATGCAGCAGCGCCGGCCGGACGAATCGCCCGTGTTCGCCGTAACGGTCGAAAAAATCGGCGATGGGCCCCGCATGCGTGAGATTGCAGCGGCCCGAACCCGCGACGAGCAGCTTTTTGCCGGGGCGGTCGTTTTTTTCGAACAGCACGATTCGGGTTTCGCCTTTTCGCTTTGAAGATTGCGGAATTTGCGATTCGCGAAAACGTTCCGCCGCAGCAAGGGCGCACATCATCCCCGCGGGACCGCCCCCGACAACGACGAGATCGGCGTCAACGATCGGCGTTTCGGTGTCGGTCACGGCTTTCCTTTTCTTCAAGCAAGGAAACTCAAACGGCGAAGCGGCGTTGAATCGTTTCGCGAACCTCGGCCAGCCATGCGAGCCGCTCTTCGTGCGTACTCATGATAATCGATTCGAAATTGCGCCGCTCGAACGATTTGTACCCACACAGCCCGAACACGACGGTCTTCCAGAATAGTTCGAGCGGATCGCCGTACACGTTGATTTCGACGTCGCGCGGCGTGTTCGAGGTGCTGAAAATCTGCACGACCTTGTCAGTGAAATAACGTTCGGGGCCGTTCGGGCCGAACTTGTAGGCGAACCCTGCCCGCAGGACGCGGTCGACCCAGCCTTTGAGAATCGCGGGCGGAGTCCCCCACCAGTTGGGGTGCACGATGACGATGCCCTCGGCCTGTTTCAGCTCGTCGATGTGTCGCTTGACCGAATCGGGCAAGAGGTTTTCGTCGGCGATTTCCACGTGCGGCACGACGGGGTCGAAATCTTCCGCGTACAAATCGTGGTAAAACGTTTCGTGCCCCATTTCGGCGAGCGTGTTCAAAACGCAACTGGTGATCGCGTGGTTGTAACTGCCGGGGCTTTGGTGCCCCAAAATGACGGAGATTTTCATGATGTGTCTTGTCTGTTTTTAAATCACGGGGTGTTCGATTCGGCGTGCCTTGCCTGCCGGGCTTCGCGTTCCTTGACGACGGTGCGCAGCCAGTTGATGTACGGGCGATTGGGCGTCGCGTGTTCGAGCGGCACGTCGGTGGCGACGACGTTTTCGGGAACCTTCAATTCCTCACGCAGGCGGTTCAGTTCCTTTCGCAAGCGTTCGACGTCTTGCCGGTATTCCGGTTTCGCGATGACGTTTTGCATCTCAAGCGGGTCGGTTTCGCCGTCGTACAATTCCCATTCGTCGATGTCGTTGTAAAAATGAATCAGTTTGAAGCGGCCGTCGTACACGCCTTCGTGTCGCTTGACCATGTGTACCGCGGGGTATTCGTAATAATGGTAGTAAAACGACTTCCGCCAGTCGCCGGGCGTTTGTCCCTTCAAAACGGGGACGAGGCTCAGGCCCTGCATGTCGTCCGGAATGGCGACGCCGGCCGCGTCGAGAAACGTCTCGGCCAAATCGAGCAGCGAAACGATGTCCCCGTTGACGCTGCCGGGTTTGGTTTTGCCGGGCCAGCGGACGAGCAGCGGCGTTTTGAACGACTCGTTGAACATGAAGCGTTTGTCGAACCAGCCATGCTCGCCGAGGTAAAAGCCCTGGTCCGACGCATAGACGACGATAGTGTTTTTCGCCAGCCCGGTTTCGTCGAGATATTTCAGCACGCGTCCGACGCTGTCGTCGACCGCGTCGATGCAACTGAGGTAGTCGCGCATGTAGCACTGGTATTTCCAACGTGTCAGATCGTCCCCGGCAAGGTTCAGTCGTTCGAATTCCGCGATTCGCGGGTCGAACATCTCCCGCCACATGGCGAGTTGATCCTTGTTGAGATTGGGGGGCAGCCCCTTGAGCTTGAGGTCATACGGCGTCAACGTTTCGGCGACGGTCATGTCCTGTTCGATTGCCGCGCGGCCTCGCCCGGAATAATCGTCGAAAAGCGTTTCCGGTTCGGGAAAAACGACGTCCTTGAATTTGTCGTAATGTTTTTTGAGCGGCTCCCAACTGCGGTGCGGCGCCTTGTGCTGGCACATCATGAGGAACGGCTTGTCCCTGTCACGCCGTTCGAGCCAGTCGAGCGTCAGGTCGGTGATGATTTCGGTCGTGTAGCCTTCGTGCTTGACCCGCTCGCCGTTTTTGATCATCGTCGGGTTGAAATACGGGCCCTGCCCGATGAGCACTTCGGAATAATCGAAACCCGGTCGCGCATCGCATTCGAGATGCCACTTGCCGACGACGGCCGTCTGGTAGCCCGCGTTTTGCAGCAGTTTCGGGAAAGTCTGTTGCGAAATGTCGAACTTGCAACTGTTGTCGACGAAACCGTTGATGTGGCTGTATTTGCCCGTTTGCACGACCGCACGGCAGGGGCCACAAATCGAGTTCGGCACGACGCAGTTGGTGAAACGCATTCCTTCCTCGGCGATCCGGTCGAGATTCGGCGTCACGTTGCGGTTCGAACCGTAGGCGCTGATCGCCTGAAACGCGTGATCGTCGGTAAAAATCAGGAGGATGTTCGGCCGGGTATCGGGCGAAGCGTTTTCCGCCGTGTTTTCCGAATTGTCCGCCGCCATGCCGGGCGACAATGCAAACGAAAATAACGCAATCGCTGAAATAAGATGTTTCAGCATGGATTCGCCTTTCACAAAACGGGGGTGAATTGTTGCCCCGTAGGGGCAAAATATTGGTAGATTGAGCGTTCCTCATCCATTTCTTACAACCCCGCAGGGGTTGGATATCCGCGAAACAGCATTTTGTTCAACCCTTTCAGGGTTAAAGATTATTGTGTTGGGGGCTTGTTTCTACCAATATTTGACCCCAACGGGGTCATTTCGACTTGATACTGCCCACCTTCATGATTTTATCACGATGTCTCCCGTTTTGTCAAATTGACAAATACGTCAACGCGTTTCCTGCGGTTTGAAGTTTCGCGTCGTGCAGCGTGTCGCGTCCGTCGCGGCCAGGGCGAGATAATCGGTCGGGTCTTCGCCGATGGCGATGAAGCGTTCGCTGACTTCGCGCGGAATTTTGACGGGCCGCAGCGTTTCCGTCGACACGAAGGCCCAGTTCGTTTCCGCCGTGGCAACGACCGCGCCGTCGGATTTGCGGAAAATCGCGTACTTCCTCCGCGAACGGACGAGCTTGAACTCGGCGACCCAGGTCCGC
>JAVBQX010000281.1:0-10484 GCA_031548645.1 Thermoguttaceae bacterium | reverse complement strand
CAGGAAAACGACGAAATTATAGAGCGCGTGAATGATGATCGTCACAACGAGATTGTCGCCCGACCAGTGGAAGATCAACCCCAAATAGATACCGATGATAAAGCAAAGAAAAACGTAAAGCTTGTTGATCGGGTGCGCGATACCGAACAGCAGCGAGGTGATCAGGATGCCGAAGGCCAGCCCCCAGGTTCCGCCGCCGAAGCCCCGCGTGATCGCCGTTTGCAGTACGCCGCGAAACAGCAATTCTTCGCCGAGACCGGACATGACGGCGACAAGCAAAAGTTGCAGGAGCGAACAATGCCGGACGAAATCGCGGTAAATCGAGCGCATGAACCGGCGGGTGAATTCGACCGTTTTGAACGACAGCGTGTAAGACAATCGACATAGAACGAGCATCGGAATGACGGCGGCCAGCGCGACCAACAGGGAAATCGGCTCGAAAACGAACATTTCCCTCAGCGAAATTCCGGCAAACCATGCGATTACGATGGCCAGGACCGCCAGCCCACCTTCGACCTGGACGGTGGCCAGGGTCATCATCATCGCCGGCGAAAACATGCTCGTCATGTTGCCGCGGGGAAATTCGCCGTGTTCCGGTTCCTGCATACTGTTCTCCCGTCACAATAGAATTCAATATCAATATTAATGCCGTGTCTTGTGTGAAAAATCGTCTCAAAAGCGAATATCGAAATACTTCTTATTTTTATTCGTGGTGACACGATGTCGTCACCGGCATGAACGAAAACGTCTTTACCGACAAATCCTCTTTTAACAGATAACGGTAAAATGTACAGGACGACTCCGGCAGATGGTCCGGGCCCGTTCCCGCGTCCGTTTTTTCATCCACAGATTTTTGGCTCACAATGCACCCCCTGATTATCAAAGCGTTTCCAACGAAGTTCTCAAAGCCGGTTGCGTCGCTTGAAACTTGGTCTCCCCGTTTTTTTTTGGACGAAGAAGGCGATGCCACGAAACGGTGCCTGACTCTTTTCGGCCGTTTGCCCAACCCTCATGAGTTGGCCGCGATCTGTGGCAGCGAAATCGAAAAAACCGAAATAACCGCTGGAATCGCCACAGGCGGACTTTACCTTGAATATCACAACGACACGAGCGATTGCGTCGGGGCGTGCCTGATTCGTCGAACGCCGGACTCCCGGCTGACCCTGGTGAACGAACACGTTCGATTTTTGCGGAGAGACGGAATTGAAATGAAAAAATTCCATTGGTTTTCCCGGCAAAAAGCAGCCTGTCAATCGCTTGGAATCTCGACGATCCATATCACCGCGTCACGTTCATCCCTCTCCCAAGGCTATTACTTTTACCCGTTTTTCGGCTTCAACGCCCCGCTGCCGCCGGAATTTTACCGGTACCTGGCGAACGAACTCACCTGTTGCCGAACGCTGCTTGAACTTTACGAGCACATTCAGGGACGAAAAACTTGGTATTTGTACGGAGAGCCATGCGATATGGCGTTCGACTTGCACAAAAGCAACAGTCAATCACAGTTATATTATGAACAGTATTTAAAAATATCATCAAATTGCCGTTGAATCAAGTCATTCAGTCGTTAGGATATTGGAATATCCTGGAAAAACCGCCTCCGTTCCACAAATCGATGGTATATTTTCCATATCAATCGGGAAAATTCGCGGAAAGGGTGTGAGGGCGGAAATATCGTGAATCGAGGGTATTTTCTTTGCCCCTGGCGCATTTTTTTCCACGAAGGACACTGCAAACCCAAACCGGAGAGCGTTTCGGATGTCGAATTTATCACAACAATGCGTCCCCATATATTCCATGTTGGCCGACGACCCGGATTTGTTTGAAATCGTCAAGATGTTCGTAGATGAAATGCCGACAAGAATCGATCGCCTCATCGCCGAATTCAATTCGAGAGATTGGGAAAGCTTGAAACAGACGGCGCATCAACTCAAAGGTTCTGCAGGCAGTTACGGTTTTGGCGAAGTAACCCCTGCCGCCGGAAAACTCGAACAATTCCTCAAGGAAAACTTGCCTGAAGAGGATATTCAGCGATCACTGGTCGAATTGATCGGCATTTGCCGTCGCATGAGCATCGCAAATCCGGACACAAAATAATTTTCTTGCGGCAAAGCCGGGAACCGGGAGATGTTGCGGCGGCGACAAAATCCTGGTATATTGTGCCGATGAAAAATTTGAACTCGTCCGACGGATGTGTTTAAATTTTACCGCCAGCACAATAAACAACGTTTTTTGTGCTGGCTTTTCCACATTGGCACAGCAAGCGGCGTTGGAAGCGAGGCTCGTTTTTTATCGCCGCCACAATATTTGCCTCGAACATATCAATCTCATGGTGCGAAAAAATTCCCTGAAAGCATGGCTGCTCGCGGCAAGGCCGAAGACCCTGGCCGCCGGGGCGACGCCCGTCGTGGTGGCGTCGGCGCTGGCCTTTCATGACGGTCGCTTTCTCCGGACGCCGGCCCTGATCTGTTTCGTCTTCGCGCTGTTGGCCCAGGTCATTTCGAATTACGCCAACGATTACTTCGATTTCAAAAAGGGCAGCGACAACGAAGAACGACTCGGCCCGAAACGCGCGGTCGCCGAAGGCTGGATCGCCCCGCGAACGATGCTGTGCGTCACGCTCGGACTGTGCGTGCTGAATTCGGCGCTCGGGCTTTCGCTGTTGTACTACGGAGGCTGGTTCCTGGTGTTCGTCGGCGCGGCGGTCGCGATTTTCGCGTTGGCCTACTCCGGCGGGCCCTACCCCTTGGCCTATCACGGCTGGGGCGACGTGTGCGTGTTCGTCTTTTTCGGGATAGTTCCGGTCGGGTTCACCTACTACGTGCAGACGCAAACCTGGTCGCTTTCGGCGACGATCTGCGGCGCCGCGGTCGGGCTGGTCGTCATCAATATTCTCGTGGCCAACAACTATCGCGACAGATTTTCCGACGCCAAAGCCGGAAAAAAGACGACCATCGTGCGATTCGGCGAACGTTTCGGGCGATATTTTTACCTGTTCAACGGCATCGCCGCCGTACTGTGCTGCCAGTATTTCTGGTGCGAACGTTCCGTTTGGGCCGCGGTCCTGCCGATCATTTTTCTGGTTCCGCACATCCTCACGTGGCGGACGATGGTCGTCATCGGCAGCGGCCGCGAACTGGTCGCCGTGCTGGAACGGACGGCGAGAAACGTGTTCGTCTTCGGCCTTGCCCTTTCTGTGGGATTGATACTGGACATTTTTTTTCCATTGAGTCGGCAATAAGGCTTAGCCGCTTCCGATGGATCGCCTGTACGCCAATGCGGTGAAGTTGCGAAAAAAACATTGCTTGTCGCCATAGGCGAAGCAACCGATATCATGATGACGTGAAAGTTGCATCATCCGTTTGTGAAGCGGTCACGAATTTGACGTTCGAAAAACCGGTCAATGCGCTGGCGAGCCATCCGAAGAGATAGCAGGCGAGCATTCCGATGACACCGTACAGCAGAAACGATAAGTTCGTTTCCCAGCGGATGTATGCGACGACGAACATTCCGCCGATCAACCCGGTCACCGCGCCGATGCCGTTGATACGTTTCGAGAAAACGCCCATCAGGAACAGACCGCCCACGACGCTGGTCGTCAGCCCGAGGAATGTGTTGAACAGGTCCCAAAGCGAACGGATGTCGCACGAGGCCAATACCACGGCAAGCAAAATGCCGCAAACGCCCACGATGATTCCGGTGAGTCGTGCCGTCAGCATTTCGTTTTTGACACCCAATGTCGGTCGAAATTTTTTGACGAAATCCGCCGTGAAGGCCGCCGAGGCCGAATTGATGTTCGCCGAAAGCGTCGACATGGCCGCGGAAAAAATCGCCGCGACCAGCAAACCGGACACCCCGACGGGAAGCGTGTTGACGATGTACAACGGATAAATCGCGTCCGTGTTTCGCAACGTGACGTCAATGGCCAGCGGGTGTGCGCGGTAATAGGTGAACAACGCGGTGCCGATCAGGAAGAAAATCAACGTGACTGGTAAACTCAAAAACGCGTTCAGCCAAATGCTGTTGACCGCCTGTTTGCGATTTTGCGTCGACATATATCGTTGGATGATCGCCTGGTCGCTCGAATAAGTAATCAAACTGTTGGCAAAACCGCCCACGAGAACGAAAAGAAAAAGCGGTTGCGTCATGTCCCGCGAAAAATCGAACGTGTGAAACTTGTGCATTTCATATCCGGTGCCGAGAAAACCGGAAAATCCGCCATCGGAATAAACGATGAGATAAACAAGCGAAAAAATCGCCCCGATGACGAGAATGGCCCCTTGTATGACGTCCCCCCAGACGACCGCCTCCATGCCGCCGAGCGTGCAGTAAATCAACGTGATGATTCCCATCATCAGGATGCAGGCGTAAATATTGATGTCGATCACGATCGCAAGGGCCAATGACGGAAGAAACAACACAATGGCGATTCGCGAAATCATGAAAGCGCAAAACAGACCGGAAGCAATCGCGCGTGTGAGATAATTGAAACGCCGTTCGAGAAATTCGTAAGCGGTTTCGAGTTTCAGGTTCCGGAAGTAACCGAGGTAAAACACCGTCACGATCGGCACGACGAGCAGGATGCCGGCGTTGTAAAAGAGCATGCGCCAATCGGTCGCATAGGCTTTGGCCGGCATGGAAAGAAATGTGATTGAACTCAATGCGGTGGCGAAAATGCTGATTCCGATCGCCCACCAGGGAATACGACCGCCGCCACGGAAAAAGTCGGACGTCGTTTCGTTGCGTCGGGCGAATATGCCGCCGAGCACAAGCATTCCCAAAAGATAAACGCCGAGAACGCCGTAATTGACGAAACCGAAGCTTCCTTTGGGGGACGAAATTTTCAGCAAGTGAACGTCCGGCGTTCGCACTCCCGGTTTGATCTCGCCTGAAGGAAAAACGATGCCGCCATCCCACCAGGACGTCGTCGTGGTTACCGGCGCGGTGAAGGGAAGCTCGCCGAACGCCGACCATTGATCGCGAATCGTGTCATATAAAAAAATGTCGCGAGGAAAACCTTCGAACGATCGCACGTTGCGCAGGTATTGTTCGTGATATTGCGTTTTTTCCTCCGGCGTGGCGGCATTTTGTTCGAGCGTTTGCAACCGTTCGTTTTCGAGGAACATGGTGCCGCGATCTCCGCCGAAAAGCAGCGCCGAAGCAAATCCCGACGAAACGCCGCAACCGGCCGCAAGCGGAACCGGCATGTCGGCGTGTCGTTGCCATTCCCGTTTGCGCGGGTGATACGAATAGGTCGTCTGGTAAAACGTCGTCGCATCGGAACCGTCGATTTTTGCGCGACCGCCGAACAAATACAGGCGTGTTTCAGAACCGTCCGATTGGGCGACGGCCACCGCGTGTGAAAATTTTTGCGGCACGGGCGGCAACTGTTCCCAACCGTCTTTTTGCGTTCCCGTTGGAGGACGCAGGTCATAAACCGACATTTGATCCGTGACGCCATCCGTCGTAACCCCCCCAAAAACATAAAGCCGTTGATCCGTCGCAACCGCCGATGCGTTGGAAACCGGGTACAATTCGGGCAAATTTTCCGTAATGATTTTCTGCTGTTTTTCATCCCACTTGAGTCGGAGCACGGAGCTTGACAAACCGTTTTCATTTTCGCCACCGACACAAATCACGCCATCCGCCGTCGAAACGCAGGCCGAGTAGGCCATCGGTTGCGGCAGATGAAAGGTCTCCGGATGCCATTGGGCATTGCCGTTGTTGTCTTTTTTCAACACGAAAATCGTGTCGTGAAACCTTTTTTTGCCGCCTTCCCAGGGCGGACCATCGGGGAAATCGGCCCCGCCTGCGATGATGCAAACATTGCCATGACAACCGGTCAGAGGCCCTGCCACTCCGATGTGCGGTTTCCCCGATTTATCCGGTGGTAAGGAGGCAAGCGAAACCGCTTCGATTCGGTTGTAAGCAACGGAATTCTGATCGGCGGCGAAAATATTGCATTGAAACATCAGAGTCAGCAGCAATAACATTTGACACCATGACAAAGATCGAATCATGATTGTTTGAGAAATGAGAGATTGTGAAAAAATCAATTTCTTTGTGCAAAAACACAGAGCCGGAAGCGTGAACGCCCGGTCATTTGCGACCCGTCGCTCGCGCTCCGGGCTCGGTGTCGATGTCGGTTTCATTGCAATGTTTTAACCACGCCAAAGGAAAGGTCACGAACGTAATTGTCCGATACGGGTTGTCGTTGCCGAGTTCGCATAGCAATCCGACTTGTCCGTCGGGGAGCGCGACGAGATTCGAATAGGCAGCCGGGCCGTCAAAAATCCGTCTGCGAACCGGCCATGTTTTACCGTCGTCAAATGACGCCCAAACCGACATCTTTTCCCGTTTTTCGCCATAAGGAGCGGAGAAAAGAATGACGCCGGGCTCTCCGTTTTCCGCAAAACGGTAACGCAGGATGCTTCCCTGGCAAACGGGCGAACGCAACGTTTCGTCAAGTAACATTTTTTCGAGCGTTTTACCGCCGTCCTTGCTGATCGCCACCGCACGACCGCCTTTTCCATGATAGGAACGCATGTTTTGCATGACGGAACCGTCTTCCAGTTCGACGACCGTCGATTCGTTGGTCAGCGGTTCGTCGATGCCGCCGAGTTGCCACGTTTTGCCGTGGTCGTCGGAATAAACGAGGTGCGAACGATAACGATTGACGCCATCGACGGTCTCCGAAACAATGGAATGATTCGCGGGAATCACCATTCGTCCCTTGTGCGGACCGCGGGTCAATTGAATCGCATTGCACGGACCGGTTGCGTACCAACCCCAATTGTCCTTTCGCAACTGCGGCTGCTCGACCGGTTTTGACCAAGTCATGCCGTCATCGTCCGAACAGGTGACGTAAACACGACGCGGTTGACTGCTGGTACCGTCCATGATTTTGTTCTCGGGATCTGTTCCCACGTTCCATGTGCAGATGAGCCAGATCGTGCCGGTCGTTTGATCGACCACCGGCGTCGGGTTTCCGCAGGTGTTGTCAGAGTCTTTCCAAACGACGATTTGATCGCCCCATGTCTTGCCGTTGTCCGTGCTGCGGCGGACGATGATTTCGATCTTGCCCGCGTCACCGCCGACACGACCTTCGGCGAACGCCAATAACGTTCCCTTCGCGGTCATGCAAATGGCCGGAATGCGGATATTGATGTAACCGTCGACCTTTTGGCGGTAAATCGTTTGAGCTGTGACACCATCGGCCAATCGCGAATGATCAATCGCGGATTGTTCCTGAGCAAATCCGGCATTCATTAATGCCGTCACACACACGACAACGGCGGGAAACAAGTTTTTTCTCATGGGATTCGTTCCTTTCACCAGTTGAAGAAGCCGATTTTTTCGAGGTCGGCGCGGATTTGCGATTCGGCATCGCTTTTCAAAGGGGTGATCGGCAGACGGCTGGTGCCGAAATCGAAGCCGAGCATTTTCATGACCGCTTTTTGCGTCGGGAGAATATGCCCGTAACGGAGCAGCACTTTGACCATCTCCCAACTTCGCCGTTGCCATTGGCGGGCCGTTTCCAAATCGTTTTTATCCCAAGCGTCGAGAATTTTGCGGTAAAGCGCCGGCGCCAACCCGTAGGTGCTGCCGACGCCCCCTTTTCCGCCGACGACCAATCCGGCGAGCAACATTTCATCGCACCCCCAAAGTATTTCGTATTTGCCGTTATTGTATGTGATCGCTTCCTGATACGCAAACACTTTCGTATCGGTGTACTTGATCCCGGCGAATTGCGGCGATTGCGTTTCCATGAGCGTCAGGAATTCGGTCATGTCGACGGACACGCCGGTGAAACTCGGGATGTGGTAATAATAAAACGGCGTTTTGGGAGCGGCGGCCGCGATTTCGGTCATACAATCGGCAAGTATTTTCGTGCTGTCAATTCGGAAATAACTCGGCGCGTTCGCGCTCACGGCCGTTGCGCCGACCGATTCCGCATGGGCGGCCAGTTCGCGGCAATCGACCAAACTGTTCGCGCCGACCTGCACCACGACGGGAATGCGGTCATTGACCGCGCGGATAAACGCTTCGGCCACCTGTTGGCGTTCGGACACGGTCATATTGACCCCTTCGCCGGTCGTTCCGCAAACGTAAAGGGCGTTGATGCCCGAGCGGATCAGGTATTCGACATAATCGTCGACGATGCCGAGTTTCAGGTTTCCTTTTTCGTCAAACGGAGTGAACGTCGCGGCGGTCAGCCCTTGAAGCATGCCCATGATGATTGATTCCTTTTTCGAATGCTATTTTTGGTTGTTTTCACGATGCAAGCGGTCGAGATCGGCGAGTTTGAAACGCACCGTCATGATGTAGGGCGATTTTCCTTCTTCCCAATGTCCGTAGGTTGTCGACACGATCGTGTCATCGGGCAACACCACGACGCCGGGATACGTCGTATCGACCCCCTTTTTGTTGTCCATGAGGCGAACGCGATATTGTCCTTCGTCGCCGTTGACGAGATCGTCATAGGTTCCGACCCAGCCGACCCAATCCCCTTTGGTCGGGCTCGGCATTCGATTCGGCGGATTGTCGCGGAACGATGCGAAAATTCGACCGTCTTTCGTGTAACGAAGCGTGTGGCGGTCGCCGCAAAGCGAGGCCGGAAGCGGTCGCGGTTCGGTCCATGTTTGCCCCTCGTCATCGGAAAAAATGATTTGCGAATTGTGATTGCGAGTGTTTTCGCGAAGCAACATGGCGATCTGCTTTCCGTCCGGAGAACGAATCAATCCCGGCTCGCACATGCGGATGTCTTTGGGATTCTCAACGACGGTTTCCGGATTGCTCCAGGTGAGACCGCCATCAGTCGAAAGCACTTTCAAAACCGGCCCGAGGTGGTACACGGCCATGTAATGTCCATTGCCGGTATTGAGCGGAATCAAATCGGCCATCGCCACGACGCCGCTGCTATCGACGACCGGTTTCAGTTCGGACCAGTTTTCCCCCTCGTCTTCGGAAACGGCCATGCGGATCGGCACGGGACCGTCTTTCATGAACTTCGTTTGAGCGCCGGAAAACATCAACACATATTTCCTGCCCGCGGCGTCAAGCGTTCGGAAGAGGGTCGGCACTTCCATGCTGGTTTCCCAATTTTTCGGCGTCGGCAAGCGTTCCGACCAGGTCAGCCCGCCGTCGAAGCTTTTTTTGTAAACGATGGCCCCGCTGCCGTGTCCTTTCGGATAAACGCAAAGAATCGTTTTGCCGTCGTCGAGCAACACGGTGGTCACGTGCCCCAGATATTGACCGTCTTCCCGGTCGACGAGCACCTGCATTTCCGTGTGATCGGCGAGATCGATCAACGGAATCGTATATTTGTCATACCCCTGCATTCCCGGAAGTTTCGCATGGGAAGGAACAGACGCATCATCGCCAAATATGGCACTCGTCAAACAGGTCAAAAGAACAAGACATGCCGCCCAGCCCAAGGTCATTCGACGTTTCATGGAAACATTTCCTCCCGGGATAAAATTGGTCAAACATACATTAAACGAATTGGCAAGGCTATTGGTGGTGGCGATAACTTTGAACTACAACCGATACCATTCCCTGTCGCGAATGACGCAGCCGGTGGGTTGGTGGCGACGCATCAGTTCGGTGCAGCCGCTGCACGTGGTGCAAACCTTTTTCGGGTCCATCGCGCCCTTCGAGAGAATATCGTCGACCGAATCGGGATAGGCGAACGCGCCGCGGCCCTGGCCGAACAGCGTGGTCATGTTCGTTTCGATCATGCCCGCCGCGACGTAAGGCACGAGATGCCGCAACCATGCGCAGCCGCCGGCGATCATCGGCAAATCGGGAAACGCCCGCTGCATTTCGCCGACGATGCGGCAGAATCTCGCGACGCCGAACAGCGGGTGTTCGTCATAAGGCGCCGCGCCGCGCACCGCCTGTTCGTAGGGCCGGTTGAAATGCGGGTTGAAATACGGATTGCCGATCGTGACGTTCAGAAGCGGCAGGCCGAGCGCCGCCAGTTCGGCGACGAGTCGTTTCGCCTCGGTCGGGTCCCATTGCCGGTAATCGTCGGGCCGGCTGCAAAAGCCCCACGGCTGTTTGACCGCGTCGTACACGTTCAGCCGCGACGCGGCCATGACGTTCGGCAATTCGTCCCGCATACGGGCGACGGTCGTTCGCAGGAAGCGTGTACGATTCTCGAACGGACCGCCGTATCGGCCTTCGCGCGTGTGCGAACCGAGCAGTTCGTTGAGCAGGTAGCCGTGACAGCTTTTGATGTCGACGCCGTCGAAGCCGGCCCGGGCGGCCAGTTTCGCGCAGCGGAGGTAATCGTCCTGCAGGCGGTCGAGTTGTTCGTCGGTGATTAGCGGCGTTTCGGACGTCACGCCGGTGACGGGATCAAGCACGCCGCTGTGCTGCGCGATGACCGGCGCGGGCTTGACGCCGTCCGGCTTGCTGTAGCGGCCCGAATGCGTCAGTTGAATGATCGCGAGAACGTCGTGCCCGTGCCGCTGGCGCGC
>JAVBQX010000211.1:0-11181 GCA_031548645.1 Thermoguttaceae bacterium | reverse complement strand
GTCCCGGCAATCGGCCCGGCGACGGTTTTCCCGTCACGAATCAACCCGTCCATCAACTCACGTAACGCTTTTTCCTGGATGATTTCACTCATGATATGATTTCAAAATAATTGGTGATTTGTCAATATTATGATGTTTTTTGGATGATCGGGTTGTCGTGGGGAACGCAGTGCGGCTACATAACTCCACACTCCAAACTCCCAACTCCACACTACCGGATAAACTCTTCCTCGTCCTGTTCGGAATACGTGCCGATCAATTGTTCGGCGTCTTTGTTCATGCCGGCGCGGAAGTTGAAATTTTCCTCCGCCGCTTGGGCGAGCGTCTGGTTCAGCAGCGAAAGTTCGATCCCCGCAGGACAGGCCCGTTCGCATTCGCCGCAACCGCTGCAACGGCCCGCCAGATGAAACGCTCGCACGATCTGCCACGCGAAATTTCCCTTCAGCGAACTTGACGGCTCAATCACGATCGGGCGGTTCTTGTCGGCGATGCACACGTTGCAATAACAGAGCGGGCACGACTGCCGGCATGCGTAACATTTGAAGCACCGCTCGAACTGCTTCGACCAATACTTGATCCGATCGGCGGGCGACATCGCCATGATCCGTTCGAGCATCTTGTAACGCTCCTCTTTCGAGACTTCCTTGTTCGGCACGTCGCCGATGACGATGTCGCAGTTGAGCGGCATGTGGACGTCGCACACTTTGCATTTCGCGCAAAGTTCGCCGTCGGTGCTGGCCGCTTTGCCGGGTATCTCTTCGATCACCCCTTCGCAGGCCATGCCGATGACGACGAGATCGTCCGGCTTGATTTGCGATTCGACGGTGAGTGTGACGATCGACCGACTGTCGCACCCTTTGACGACGACCGCAGGCTTGCCGAGCTTTCGCACTTCCTTCCGCTTCAGGTACGTCACCAGATTCGTGCGGCACCGGTTGTCCCAAATCAGTTTGATCACGTCGTTCGGATCGCGAATGAACACGGCCCCGACCGCTCCGGTTTCCGTTTCGCCGTACCCGATGACGACATCGACTTTCTTCTCCGACAACAACTGCCGGGCTGTTTCTCTGAGTTTCTCTTGCATGGTTATTCTTAAAATTTGGAGTTGAAGTATATTTTTTAGCCACGGATGGAACACGAATTTTCACGGATAAGATAAAATCCGTGTTTCACCCGTGTCAATCAGTGGCTTGAAAATTTGATTCCTGTTGGGGCTGTTTTTTCAGCGGTCGAGTACGTTCGACGCTTTATCAGATTAAGTTCATTATGATAAACACAAACCAAAGGGTTGCCAATACCAGCGAAACAATGGAAGACGACCTAATGAGCCAGCCGCCGAATATCGCGCTTGTGAGCAGGCATATCATTCCGACGAAAAACGCAGGCGGTGTGAAAATTATTGAAGCGGTGACAAATGCGAAGTTGCCAAATACTCCATCAATGCCATCATTGAATGCAATCGCAAGGGAAACAAGGCAAAATATGATAAATAAAAAGCAACACATGCCGACAACGAAAAAGCAGCGGCCGAGTATTCTTCGTCTCCGTCTTTCTTCAATCAAAAGCGTATTGTCATTCATGTTATTTCCGGTCACGTTAAAATGGTTCGGTCATTGCCCATGCACTTCCTTCAAGGCGGCAATGGCGGCGTTTTGCATCATTTCGCCTCCGCCGGGTGCGATGACGCTGTTGATCGTTTCGTAACTCCCCTCGCGAAACGCCTTTTCCGTCGGCATGTAGGGAATCGCGTCGTTCGCCAGTTCCATGACGAAGGTCGTTTCAAACGGCGAGGCCTTTTTGATCGCAAGTCCGATGTCGACGAACACTTCGCCGGGAAGCGTGACGATCGCCGTGTTTTCGTCCAAGCGAATGGCATGCACTTCAAGCGTGAGCAAGTCCCCGGTGACGTTCCGGCGCTCCGCGATCTGGTTGATGACGCCGATTTGCACGCGGTCCAGGAACGGCAATTCCTCGGTCATCACTTTGTCGCGCAGTTGTTCCGCTTCCGCGATTTCCTCATCGGTAAAGGTCTTCATCGGCACCTGGATCGTTTTTCGCACGACGCGAAGCGACGGTTTTTCGCATTTTTTCAACTCGTCCAGTTTCGCGGCCACCGTTTCGCCGAGCATGGTTCCGATTTCCGGGGCTTTGCGAATCGCCGTTTCGCCGCTCGTATCAATGTGATTGATGTCGCCGCAGGTCCCGATTCCGAACACCGAAACGAACGCGTCGCCGTATTTTTTCCGGAGCACGTTTGACACATAATACGAATAATCCCCGCTGAACTGCATGCCGCCCGTCGTGTCCGCATGGATGGCAAAAACCGTCAGCGAGGTCAATGGCGCGTTGTTTCCGGCGTTTCGCACGAGCAACATATCGACTTCCGGATCAATCGGTCCCGCCGCTTTGAGGATGTCCGGATTTTTGACTCCGGGGTTGAACCGAACCGGGCCGCCGCTCTTCATGAAAAAACGCCGGTTGAATGACAGCCGCGTTTCCGACGTCGCGCCGGCGGCGAGCGTGACGGGCGTCGCATTTTGATACGCGTCGGTTGCAGCTTTAATGATTTGATCGGCAACGTAAAGCGAATACTTTTGCAATGCGTCGGGTTCTTCCGGACGCTGCCGCGTCAAACGATCAAGCATCGGGCCGGTGTGCGAATGCGTCGCCGTGATGATCACGTTCTCCGGTGGAATGTTCAAGTTCTTATGCAATTGTTCCCGCACGACCGTCGTGACAAGGGGCGGCACGGTGATCAAATCCATCACCGTCAATACGGCCGTCGTTTCCCCTTGTCGAAAGACCATCGTTTTGGCCAAAAGGGGGTCAAGCGTTCCGGTCGAAAGCCGCTCGGAATAGTAACCGGCCATTCCCATCGGTTCCTGAGGCGTGATTTCGCGAACCGCGACGCCGGCCTTCAATGCCGTGTCATTCGCAAAACACTGCATGGCGGTTGCCGGGGCGAGCACATACAGAAAAGTGCATGTCATCATTCCAAACAACAATGATCTCATCGCAATTCTTCTTTCAACCGGTTTACAGATTTCTTGCTCTAATTAATTCGATTTGCCGGGAATGCAGGGCGTATACAAACCGTCGGCATTCGGCGTCAGGGGCGGCGTCATCTCAAACGAAATGTCCGATTCCTGCGGGCCGTAGGTCGCGGCGGCGTCGAGTGCGTCATTCCAAGTGACGAGCTGGCCGGTGCGGCAGGCCATGAAGCCCAGGACGGCGGCCATGGTTGTTCGCGTCATGCGGTCGCCGTCGTTGATCGGCTTGCCGTTCATGATCGAATGATACAGGTCGTAATGCTCCTGCTCGTACATGCCGCGTTCGCGTTTGCCGGCTTCCCAGGTGACTTTGCCTTTCAGGTCGGTGAAATACGGCGTTCCCGTGGCCTTGAAAATGCAGCGTCCCTTCGTGCCGTGCAGGACGTCCGTGTTCGAACTGTAGCAACCGCGTGCCGTTCGCGTCGTGCCGTACAGTTTTTTGCCGTCGGCGAAGGCAAGGATCATCGCGTTGTGATCGAACATGTCGCCCATCTCTTCGACGAATTCCGTCGACCGTCCGCCGACGCCGTAGGCGCTGACCGGCTTTTCGTCGCCGAAAGCCGTCATGACCGAGTCGATGTTGTGCAGCAGCGATTGCAGGATTTCGTCGCCGGCCAGCCAGGTGAAGTGATACCAGTTGCGGAACTGGAATTCGGTTTCCGACCAACCTTCCTTGCGGCTGACGAGACTGTAGGGCGTCCGCAGGTAGTCGCATTGCACGGCGGTGACGTCGCCGATTTCGCCGTCGGCGATGCGTTTGAAGGCTTCCTGCCGCAGCGTGTCGTAACGATAACACAGTCCGGAAACGATCGCCGTGCCGTTCTTTTTGGCGATTTCGGTCGCCTGTTGCACGATTTTGATTCCGGCGGCGTCGAGCGCGTGCGGTTTTTCGACGAACAGGTGCTTTTTCGCCTCGACGGTTTTGAGCGTGTACCACGGATGAAAACGCGACGCACAGGCGACCAGCACGACATCGGAATTTTCGATCACGCCCTGGTAACCGTCGAGCCCGGAAAAACAACGGGCGTCCGGCACGTCGACGCGTTCGCCGAAGTTGTCCTTGAGGAAGGTTCGCGCGTTCTTCGCGTACTCGTCGAAAATGTCGGCCATGGCGACGAGTTTGACGTTCGGCACGGCGTTGAACGCGTCGGCCACCGCGCCGCGTCCGCGACCGCCGCAACCGACGACGCCGATTTTGATCGCGTCGCTGCCCGCCGCATGCACGTTGGTGAGCGTTGAAATGCCTAGCGCCGCGACGCTCACGGCCGCACCGGTTTTCAGGAAATCACGACGGGTGGGAAATTTTTTCGCTGTCATGGGAGGGGGCTTTCTGGTATTGGTGAAAATGAATCTCGTTATATTTCAATGAGCGTTCCGCCGGTTTGAGCCGAACGGTGCGCCGCTTCGCACAGCAGCACGTTGTGCAGGCCGTCTTCGCCGGTTTGCGGTCGGTCGTCGATAATCGATGCGGCATGTTCCGCGATGACCTGCTGATAAATATTGACCGGCTGCGTGGCGATCAGTTTTTCCTGCGCGACGAACGTGTCGAGCTCCAATCGAATCGGCAGCGGTTCGTCCGCGTAGCCGGAAAGCTGGAACATCGTGCCGTAACTTCGAAGCACGGCCTTGTCGCCGTAAATTTCGAAGCCGAGCCCGGACAACGTGCCGCACAGTCCGCCTCGCAAATCGCAAAACGAAACCCGCGCCGAACAGGTGATGCCGTTGTCGAGCGCAAAGCGAACGCAGGCACCGTCTTCGACGTTGGTCGTCATCAATTTCGGGTAATACGTCGCCGCGACGGATTTGACGGTTCCGCCGAGCAGGTATTCGGCCATATAAAAGCAGTGACTCGCCACATCGCCGATCGGTCCGCCGAGTTCGTCCGCGTCGGAACACCGCCACGTCGCCGCTTCCGCCGGATCGTAGCCGTAGGCGAACTCCATGTGAAAACTCGCGTCGTTGATCGTTCCGAGCTTCCCTTGTTCGATCAACTCGTGTGCCTTTTGGTTGAGCGAGTTTTTCGTCATCATGTGGTCGACGCCCAGACTGAGCCGCTTCGCTTTGGCCAATGCGACCAGTTTTTCCGCGTCGACGCCGTTCGCCGCAAGCGGTTTTTCGATGAGCACGTGCTTCCCTGCTTCCATCGCCGCCGTTGCCAAGGGTGCGTGCGAACGATTGTTCGTTGCGATGAACACCGCATCAATTGATGGGGCGGCAAACACCGCATCGGCCGTGTCGTACCATTTCAACCCGAGCGACATCGCAGCGGTCTTGCGGTCAGGGTTCAAATCATACGCAGCAACCAGCTCCGCATTGGGCACCGTCCCGACACGGGCCGCGTCACATCCGAAACCTTCCTTCGCGATGCGATTTTCCGCAATGCCGCCGAACCCGATCAAGGCGTATCGAATTTTTTTCATGACCGCACCTCATTTCATGTAATGGTCGGCGACTTTTTTGAACGCGTCGATGCACGCCTGGATGTGCCGCTCTTCGTAAACGGGATGCGCGAAAAACGAAATCGTGCGGTCGGTCATCCAGCGGGCCGTCTTGCATTCGACCTGCGTGTAGTCGATGTGTCTCGCCTTCGGGTCCTCGAACGGATAATTCGCGGTGCCGAAACCGTTGCGTTCGGCGTAAACCCGTTCCTTGTACATCTCGGGCCACAAAACGCTGTACACCGGTACGCCTTCGGCGCCGACGGCTTTGATAAACATCTTGATGTCGCAGGTGAGTTTATCCGTGTCAAGCACGAAGGGAGCCCACCAGTAGGCGTTCTTGCGTTCTTCGGTATCGACCGGCGCGTGCATCACGAGCGGGTGGGCGCCAAGCGCCTTGACCAGCATCTTGCCGTTGCGGACGCGGTTTTTCAGATTCCAGTCGTCGAACCGTGCCAATTCGCACAAGCCGATTTGCGACTGCATTTCGGTCATGCGGAAATTGAAACCGACGCGCCGGTGAATGTACATGAGCTTCCCTTCCATTTCGAGAAGGTTGAGTCGCTCCTTGACATCGTAACCATGATCGCGAAACGAACGGCATTCCCACGCAAGGTCGTCGTCGTTCGTCACGACCATGCCGCCTTCGCCGCCGGTAGTGAAATGCTTGCTTTGGCAAAAGCTGAAACAGCCCGCGTCGCCGATCGTGCCGGCTTTTTGTCCGCGATATTCGCCTCCGAAACATTGGGCGCAATCCTCAATCACCTTCAAATTATGCTTCTTCGCGATTTGCATGATCGGCCCCATGTCGGCGACGATCCCGTACAGATGCACGACGATGATCGCCTTGGTGCGTTCGGTGATCTTGTCTTCAATGGCGTTCGGGTCGATCTGGTGGTCATGCCCCACGTCGGCGAACACGGGCAGGGCCCCCGCCTGCATCACGCAAAATGACGACGCAATGAACGAGTACGATGGGCAAATCACTTCATCGCCCGGTCCGATGCCAAGCGATGAAATCGCGACGTGCAATGCCGCCGTGCCGTTGGTCACGCTGATTGCGTTCCGCGAACCAATCCATTTGGCCCACGCCTTTTCGAACTCCTGCCCAAGCGGCCCGGTCCAATAATTGACCTTGCCGCTGCGAAGCGGTTCCATGGCCTTTTGAATGGTCGATTCCTCGAAGGAAGGCCACGTCGGAAACGGTTCGCTCCAAACGGGCGAGCCGCCGTTCAAAGCAATTTTTTCGTCGGTCATTGTTTTCTCCTTTAAAGTTGGGAGTTATTTTTGACACACGGTTTTGTAATCCTTATACGGCCCCATTTTCTTCGTTTTGTCGACGATCTCGGTGACGAATTCCTGGAATTTTTTGCCCTCGGCGGCGGAAATCCAGGAGAAGTGTATGCGCTCCATGTCGATGCCGATCGTGTCGAGCAGTTCGCGGAACATGATCCAGCGGCGACGGGCGTGGTAATTGCCGGCGTTGTAGTGGCAGTCGCCCGGGTGACAGCCGGACACGAGCACGGCGTCGGCCCCGACCTCGAACGCCTTGACGATCAGGTTGAAATCGATCCGCCCGGTACACGGCAGACGAATGATCCGGATGTTGGCCGGATATTCGAGCCGGTTCGTCCCCGCAAGGTCGGCCCCCAAATACGTGCACCAGTTACAAACAAACGCGACGACTTTCGGTTCAAATGTTTCACTCATATTTTTAACTTTTTCCGATGATGTGATGTTTATTCAAAAAATGATATTCGGGTCATTGCTCTCGGCAATGGTTTTCAGTTTGATCAAAATCTGTTCGACGCCGAGTTGTTTCGCGGTCGTTTCAAGGTATTCGACGTCCAGTTTTTTTTGCATTTTCAATATTCCGACCACATCGCGGCGGCTTCGGTCGCTTCCCATTTTGATCCACATCAATTTGGACAAGATCGAATCTTCCGGGCTGACCATGGGAATGACACGTCCTGTCGCCAACTCTTGCGGAACACAACGCTCAAACTGGCGGGGTATCATTTCCGAAACATGAAAATCCACCTTGAACACATTTTCCTTGTCGATTGCCTGAAACATCGTTTTATGTCGCAACGCTTCACGACATGCGGCCAGGTTGACATAAAATGCACCGGAAAGTTCACGAACAAGCGTTTCCGCGACGTCACGTTCCTCCGACGAAATTTTCAAAACCAGATCAACGTCGTTGGTCGTTCGCGGATCACCATATGTGATGACCGCGACGCCGCCCGTGAAAACATACGGAATTTCAAGATCGTCAAGAACTTTGACGACCTTTGCGATCGTGTTATCCAAATCCAACCACTGCGGATCAATCATGGCTCTCGCCCATCTCAATTAATTGAAGTGCGATCGGATCGTGCATGTAAAACCGTTTGGCAACAGCCCGTTTGAGAGCCATCTCGGACAATCCCGGCGAATCTTTCAAAATTTGTCGCTCCACCATTGCCTTCACATTCAAATACATCTTTGCCGCTTTGATCTGCTTTTCCCGACTGCTCATCGCACGGATATGCTCGCGGTAAATTTCCTCGACGGTTTTGTCGGTCATGTCAGGATTGCTTTCGCATGTAGTTGTTCAATTTTTTGTCAAAAGTAATCACTTCATATCCTTCAACGTCCGCGTAACAGATCATGAGGCAGTCGACGAAATCGAATTTCGTCTCGCTGTAAATCAGCGATCGCTTTTTCGACGACTTTTCGATAGGGAATGTTGGAATTCGCATCGCATAAAATAACGTGAAACAATCGTTGAACGGCGTTTCGGTCGACTTTATAAACTCTATCGAGGACGTAGACGGCTTCGCTGACGACCTCGACCGGAATCAAATACTCGTTTTGTAGCATTTGATTTTCAACGAGATCCGCCATTTCCGAGTTGTCTTGCAGGAGAAAACGCAAGACCGCGTTCGTGTCAAGGACGATCATCGTTCATTTTCTCCAGGTGTTTTTCCACGGCCGCGCGTTCCCAGGCACCTTCTTCCAAAGCCTGCAACGCCGGATCGGCGAATTCATGGAGGCATCCTTTCAAACTCCGCAATGCGTGCCGGTCATCGTGTTCTTTCTTTTCATCCGCCCGGAGCAGGACGATGACCTCGACCTCACGATTCCGCATGGATTCGGGCAAGTCGATGACCGTCACCAGCCGCTCGGCGTCAATAATTGTTCTTATCGCTTCCATGGTACGTGCTATTCTTGTTTTGTGGTTTTACTTCCGCCAAGCTACAAGTAAAACTATTGTTTGTGTTACTGCTTTCGTTTTTCATCTTCGCGCCGTTTCATGGCCATGGCACTGATTTCATCCACCGTTTTTCCCTCGGACAAAACACCATGCCATTCCGTATAATCGAAACGTTCCTTGTTCATCAAATAAACAAAACGTTCCGCTTCGACCAAACCAAGGTGCTCGACAAGAATTTTCATGCCGGTATTAAGTAATATCGTATCATTCATGTTTGAAAAACTCCTTGCAAAAACATAAAAATTCCAATGGGCTGATGACTCGAACCTCTTGAATTTGTTTTTTCAATATCCCGGTATCCGTCGTGATGAAATAATCCACCGAAGCAACGACCGCGCATGCGACATGCAAAGCGTCCATGGATTTCAAGCCATAAGAGACATATTGTCTCGCCAAACCGATCACGTCATTGGAAAATTCAATATCCCGGATGGCCAGTGATTTCCATACGGCAATTTGTTCTTTTTTGTTTGGAAACGGATTGGACCCGTTTTCTTCGTCGAGAATATACGACCAAACGAGCTCAAAAGTCCCTTTCTTGATTTCTTCCTGAATAAACAGTTTCGCTTCCGTCTCCAATCGCACAGTCAATTGCGATTGATCGTCGAACGGACGGTTGAAACAGCAATTGTCGAGGTAAAGTTTCAGCGGTTTCATGAAATTTCAAGTGTTAATGTGATTGGCATGATTTACTCCCACGATTCCTGGTATGCGACACGGATTGCCTGGCGAATGAGTTCAGTGTGTTCCTCCAACAGTTTATCCGTCACACGTATGCGAAGGCGTTTTTCACCTTGCTTCAGGATGGTAAAACCCGCTTTATCCAAACTTTGCGTCAATTCTTCATTATTGGACATGACAAAACCAACATTTACCGCATTATAAGAAGGTTTGGGATTGAACCAAATATAATTTTTAACAATGCCATTGGAACTCAACCCGATATGTTGTTTGCGATAGTTGAGTTCTTGTTTTCCTTGCGATTCTTCATTGATCATGGCTAACAAGCGATCACAAATGGTCAAAAGTGAACGATCAATTTTCTTTTCCCAATATGCTCTATCGGTTTTTTCTTCTTCGGGCGGGTTAGTATCATCATCACGCAATACTGTCTGATTCAACACTCGAATAAAATCAAGGAGGATATTATTGTTTATTTTCAATGCACTCAATTGAATGGCGATGAGAGGTATGTTTCCGGCAAATAACCCCATGACATTGAGAAAACGTGAAGTAATGTCCTCCGCAATCAAAACGGCGACATGATCGTATGCAGGATAACGCTTTCTTTCCATATCCCAATATTCGATGCAACGAATAATATGGCTTGGGTCCGTCGCCCCCAACATGACTTCAACTTCATATCGGCAGTTGCGATCTTCATCGTATAAAATCAAATCGATACGCCCGCCACTTGGTACGGCGCGTTCACGATCCAATACGACAACATCGCCCAACCCTAAAATTTTAGGGTTGTCGCAAATGCGGTCATGGAGCCATATTTCATTGAACTCACTTGATTTTTTCAATGAAATCTTTTCATGTGGAACATATGTCAATGACATTTCCATATCTCCATTCTGTTATCTTCATCACCATCGCTCATCCTCACAAAATCTCCAGCAAACTCTCGACCTGCGCGTAAACCTGTTGTTCGGTAAAGCCTTCAATGTCGACGCTCTTCGAGGGGCAGACGGCGACGCAGGTGCCGCAGCCCATGCAGAGGCCGGGGTTCACGCGGGCGGTGTGTTTGATGAGGTTGCCGTTGCGGTCCTTGATCTCCGCGCGCTCAATCGCGCCATACGGGCAGGTCACCACGCACGCAAAGCACGCGGCGCAATTCTGCTCGTTGACCTTTGCGATTTCCGGCTCGCGGGTCAGCTTCGGCTGGCTGAGCATGATCATCACCTTGGCGGCCGCCGCCGACGCCTGCGCCACCGCTTCGGGAATGTCCTTCGGCCCCTGGCACGCGCCGCACACGAACACGCCGGCGGAATTCGTTTCGACGGGCCGCAATTTCGGGTGCGATTCGCTCATGAAACCGTATTCGTCATAGCCGACGCCGAGTTTTTGCGCGAGCGGCTCGGCCCCCGGCGAGGGCAACATCGCCGAGGCAAGCACGACCATGTCGGCCTCAATCGTCATCACCTTGCCGGAAAGCGTGTCCGCGCCGCGAACGATCAGTTTGCCGTTTTCTTCGGTGATTTTCGAGACGCGACCGCGGTGATACTCGGCCCCGTCCTGTTCGATGGCCCGCCGCACGAATTCGTCGTATTTCTTGCCGCCGCTGCGAATGTCCATGTAAAACACATGCGCCGTGCCGTCATGCACCTTGTGTTTGTAAAGCATCGTGTGCTTCGCGGTGTACATGCAGCAAATCTTCGAGCAGAACGAAATTCCCTTCGCATTGTCGCGCGAACCGACGCATTGAATG
>JAVBQX010000060.1:0-49735 GCA_031548645.1 Thermoguttaceae bacterium | reverse complement strand
GGCGTTTTTATGCCAGGCGGTCATGCCGCCCCTGCTCCCGGCTTGCGTTGGATTCCAGTGGCATATCCGGAACGAGGAGGGATACCTGAACTACACGCTGGAGTCGACGGCCACCTACGGTGAAATGATCGTTTTGACCATTCGCCGCCAGGGCGAATTTCTCCTGCGCCATTACTACAAACACAAAAACGAATATCCGCTGGAATTCCGGGTGCGCCGCGAAGGCGTGACCGCCTATGCCCTGAACCGTTCGGTCGTTTTGGAGGACCGGACGCACGACGTCGTCTGTGACGTCTCCGACCAGCCGGAACTTGATGGTCTTGAGACCTGGACCGTGCATCACCTCACCAAATCCGCCGCCCTCATGCCGCCGCCGAAATCATGATCGCCCCCTTGTTTGTGAAATACCGGACGAAACACGATAAAAACTACCTTTACGATTGCGGCACGGGCCGGATCATCGAGGTGGACGGAGTGATCTACGCCATCGTCGACGACTTCCGTTTTCTGACCGATCTGGAGATTCTGGTGAAATACGCGGCGCTCGGTTTGGAGAATGTCCGAAGGGCACTGGAGGAACTGTACGCCGTCACCCAAAAAGGCTGCCTGTCGGACCATCCCCCGGCGGAATTGTGCCGGGTCGACGTGGTCTCCTATTGTCGCCGCAAGGAGAAAATCGCGACCTTCTGGGAACGAACGGCCGGTCTGTTGATCCTGGGGATCACGGAACGCTGCAACCTGTGCTGTGCCTACTGCTGCTTCAGCGGCGGTTTTACGGGGCATCGCCTCCACAGCCAGCGTTCGATGAGTTGGGAGGTCGCGGAGAAGGCGATCCGCTTTTTTCTGGAAAACGATCAGGCGGGGGACGGCAGTTGTTCCATCAGTTTCTACGGCGGTGAGGCCCTTTTGGAATTTTCACTGCTGAAGCGTTGCGTCGCGTTCGCCAAAATCAAGGCCGAACTCCTCGGCAAAAAAGTCCGGTTCGCGATTACGACCAACGGCACCTTGCTCAACGATGAGGTCGTTGATTTCCTGATGGAAAACGGCTTTTTGGTTCTGGTCAGTCTCGACGGCCCCAAGGCGGCCCACGACCGCTACCGCGTATTCGCAGACGGGCAGGGCTCCTTCGACCTGATCCACGGGAACCTCCGGCGCTTCGCCGAGCGTTATCCGGGCTATCATTATCGCGGACTCAATGTCATCCTGGCCCCGCCCTTTGATTTGGAGACGACCGCCGGTTTCATCGAATCGTTTTTCGACGAATATCCCCTGACCCGGGTGGCGATGGTCAATACCGGCATGGAGGACCGATTCCCCGGCGCGATCACGACCGCGACGCAGTACGGCTGTTATTCGACGGCCCTGTGTCAAAAGAACCTCGACGTGAGCGCCGACAAGCCGGTGGATATATTCCGCCGGTTCACCCGCGAGGATCACGAGCAGCTGATGGAACGCTGGAAAAGCTGCATGGAGAGCATCGCCCGGTTCGGCGTCACGCGTTCGCGGGAGCGAATGCGCTTCAATATGCTCCTGTTCGAGCAGCAGATCAATTTTTATCACAGCCGGAACGTGAGCCGGAGTTCGCCGGACTGGTATTTTTTCATCCCCTGCGTTCCCGGACTGACGCGGCGGTTTTGCGACGTGGACGGCAACTACCGCGTCTGCGAGCGGGTCGACGATTCGGAGACCTATCGCTTGGGCAACGTCTGGGATGGGCCCGATGCGAAGCGTCTGGAACGGACGATGGAATTGCGCCGCCATTTCGGCGACTGCGCCAATTGCACGGCCCTCAAAACCTGCGACGTCTGCTACGCCCGCATCCCGGAAACCGACGCGGTCGACCGGGGCTATGATCCCCAGTTCGATCTGCAATGCCGGCGCACCCGGCAGGTGCAGCGGCGGATGCTGCAAACCTATACCGAGATCATGGAGGTCAACCCGGACGCGTTCGACCTCGTGGCGAAGGACTTGCCCCAAAGTCCGAAAATGAAATTCGGCTCGCTCGACTGTCGACAGGACGAATCGCTGCTGGCGCAATTGGAATGCGAAAAGACGACCGTAAATGAGAACCAGAGATAACCCTTTTTATGGAGGTGGCATGATGACGGCAAAAATCACGCAATATCAGAAGTTCGACCCGGATACCGATTATGAAATTGATGACGGGCCGGAACCCTTACCTGAAGCCATTGAATGTTGCCGGTGTGTTGAAGCTGAAGTCAGTCTATGCAATGCGGAAGGGGGAGCAGGAATGACCGTTTCGTCTGCTGCTGCACAAACATTTGTTTATTGGGGTACTTGGTCGTAGATATTGTCATCTCATGCCGATCAATGTTTTCAAAACGACAATAAGGAATAATTGAGCAACAAAAGTCCCTAAAATATATCGCCATCGATATCGCCTGAATTTGATGTTTCTGTATAGAACAGCTCCCCAACAAATCGAAAAGATAAACGATAAAACTGCGGGAACAAGAATAAACGTTCGGATGGCCACCAAATGGATGATTTGCGGCATGATATTGAACATGGCGAAAGGCAGTAAATAAGCGACTTCGGATTTCCAGGAGCCCTGTCGTGATAGAACAGGTGTTGTATATTC
Organism: Thermoguttaceae bacterium; assembly: GCA_031548645.1. GTDB lineage: Bacteria > Planctomycetota > Planctomycetia > Pirellulales > Thermoguttaceae > WRMR01. Next base: position 47,133 of record JAVBQX010000060.1, on the reverse strand, counting down.
CTCCCTCGATATCCGGATAAGATATCGAAAGTAGGAATATGCGTTGATGTGGACCAGGCAAACGGCGACAATTGACGTAATGAAAATCGCCATTTCTTTCATCAGTCTGGAGTGGTGTGATTCCCAGCACATTCGACTGGCGGAAATGGCAAGATCATATATGATTGTCAATATGCTCCCGGCCAGGACAACGCTCAGCAGGATATAACCCCACCGAACAAAACCTTGGAGTTGGCGTTGAGTCATTGAAAACAAAGCGGGATTTTTACAGATGCGACGATAGGTTCGATTCATCCAAACAATGTTTGACGCAACTAATACGGTAATGACAGACAATGAAATCGCACCCGCGGTATTTATTTTTTCCCGCCCCCAAATTTTTGTTAAACACAAGATGATGACCATCATCAAAGGAAGAAAACCAATTGCCCAGCCATAGCAAATCAACAACTGCTTGACGATCCATCGCCGGGCCTGTGCGGAAGGGGCATTACGTACAAAGGCCGTGCCGCACACCTGTCCACCGAGAAACAGGGAGACCACCCAAAGGATCGTCAGCAGGGGCAGACTGAGCACGGTCCAGATGATTTGCGTGATCAAAGATCCCGCCGATGCGCCCGCCGCGGTGGTTTCCGGCGAGCCGGAATTCGCCGTGGCCAGCAGATCACCGGTCTTTGCCGTCTCCATCGCCAAGCGTCGGAACTGCAGGATCATCTCCTGGAACGGTGCGAGTGTGGCGGAAGTGGTCAGGAAGGCGATGGCCATGTATTCGTTTCGGTCGTTGAACCGTTGTCTGACTTTCGCGATACGCTTCCTCACCGTGCTGATGGAGACGTCAAGCATGGAGGCGATGGTTTCCACGGAGAATCCGTCCCGGCAGTAGAGCCCGAAAACAACCCGCAATTTCTCCGGCAGCGTTTCGATCTTTCTCTGGACCGCCTCGACCTCGTCATTCAATTGCGCCTCATTCGACGGGTTTTGGATTTTGGCGATATGCAGGACATGGCTTTTCTGGCTGTCATAAAAGTCCCGCAGGTTTTGCTGCTCCCGTTTTTTATTCCGGTAGGCATTGTAATAAATGTTTTGCGCTATCTTCAGGATCCACGAGATGAATTTTTCCTCGTTTTCAAGCTGATCGAATTTTTGCAACGCCGTGTAAAAAGCGTCCTGCGCGATGTCGTTCGCCAATTCCGGGTCGCCGGCCATCAATCCAACCGCCCGCGAGATTTTGTCCTGATGATTCGTCAGGAGGCGAATGAAAGGATGCTCCGGCGCGGATACGGTTTCGTCGATCTCTTGGCTCATGAGTTTTTATCTGCCGTGTGGTTTAAGCTATAAAATGTTTCCCATGAATCTACAGAGGGCTTTTTGAGCGTTTTGGTGTAAAGAAAAATGCCAAAATTCCCAAAAATAGTCATTTTTTCGCTTTTCCTCCCTCATTTTAGTGTATCCGCCCCACAAAACAACAGTTTGCCCAGCGACTTGTGAATTCACGCGAATCGCCGCAGTTTACGCATGGCGTTTCTTCGACTTGATTTGATAAGCGAAACAGATATATGGATAAAACACGATTATTTGGCAAAGAAAGAGGACTCAAAATCGCGAAAAATAGTTTTTTCTTAAACCATTGCTATTACAGAACTTGATATAATCGCTTCCGTATTCGAATTTTTTTTGGACAAAATTTCCACTTTTCTTTACACCAAATCCTCAAAAAAACCATCTAGGAGGTCAATTGGAGAAAATCCAGTCATAGTGCCGTGCGAATATTTTGCGCAACGAAATTTGAAATTATTTTAGGGCACCGTCTTCGTCATGCAAACTCAAATAAAAACCTCTCCGAAGCGTCTGAAAAAATCCTACAGCGGCATTGGCTGGTTAACACTTGTCGTGATTGTTTTTCTTACGGGCTGCCTGTGGTTTTTATATCGGAATGGCGTTTCAAATGAAACACCCGATATCCCGGCACGACGAGCCACTCGTGGCGAAAAGCTTCCCCTGCTGATCAAAGTCCGGGAATGGCCGATTCAATTGGAGCCGATTTCCGGCTTGGAGGATTGTGTTGCGGATGAGCAACTTTCCAAGGCGCTGCGGGCTTCTCTTCCTCTTTGGCATCCGCCGAGCGTTCCCTCGCTTGTCCATGAACTCAAACTTTGGGGAAAGGATTGCGTTTTCACCAAGGAGCAGGTCGGCGGTGAGGGACGCACCGGAAAAATGATGGTGGAAACGCTATTGAGTGATCCGCTTTGTGCGGAACGAACCGTGAAACTGGGAGAAGGGAAAGGAGGTTCGTATTTGATCGACTCTCCCTATGGAATCCATCCGATTCAATCCGGTTCCTATGATGCCGTGGAGTATCGTGGAGAACCGCATTACGGAAAACTGACCATGCTCATGGGACTGACCAATGTCCCGATTTCGACACCCGTGACCTCGTCGTCCGGGCATGTCGGAACCCTTGCTGACGTCCTGCAGGATACGATCATGAATTTTCACTGGGGGCAGGAACTCGAATTCATCGGTTGTTCACTTGCCTATTGGCTGCCGCCGGAAAAATCATGGACGAACCAGTTTGGCGAAACGTTCACCTTTGACGAACTGATGGAGCATTTGCTCGAACAACCGCTCGGCAAAGGTTGCTGCGGGGGGTGCCATGCACCTTATACCGTGGTGACGCTCCTTCGCGTGGATTCGGATTATTCCCCGATCCTTTCCGAAAAGACGCGAAAACATGCGGAACAGTGGCTCAAAAACGTCGTTGTGACGCTCGAACAAAACCAGCTTCCCGATGGCGGCTGGGAACGTGATTGGGGAAAAACAGGGCAGGATGGAGTACTTTATAATGATTCAATCCTTGACAGGATTACAATCATTGGCCATCACTTGGAGTGGTTCGCTGTAGCTCCGAAAAAATTTCGGCCTTCTCAAGGCTGTACTACAAAAGCGGTTGTGGCAGTCACGGAACAAATTGATTTGTTACCACCATTGCAACATCGTTCGTTTAAGACAATCTTGCCTTGTAGCCACGCGGCAAAGGCATTTTGCCTGATAAAAAATGTTGATCCTCAATAAATTTGGGTTAATTTTACAGCTTCCAAAGAAGCGAAAGGAGTAAAGAAATGAGATTTACATTAGTTATAATTGTTTTTTTGGTTGGATTGGGGGCATTGATCATGTTGTATGAAAGTTGCTCCGTTGGAAATACCGTTTCCAACCATGAAACAATCATATGGGGCGGTGCTTGTTATAGAGATGGCGTAACAAGCACCACCGTGTGTAGTTCAAGTTGTGGAGGCACCAAAAGAGTTCAAACACGCGCAACTGGAGAGACGGGGCGCTCAAGTGGTCAGGAAACATGTAACTCAGGATATGACTGCAAATATGATGGTTACAGCGGGACAACTTGTGGCGGTGGTTGAGAGTTGAAGATTTTTTCGGATATATCCCAATCCGATCATATTTGACTTGTTTGATAACTATCACTTTGAGCAAACTTGGCAAAAAATCAGTCACATTTTTTGAGAACTTGTGAGGTTTCTTCAGAGTTTTCGAACAAGTCAATTCTATATGGTGTCATTTTAAACTTTAAAAAGTAAAGTGAGAGTTATTAATTATGAAATTTTATCAGCATATATTATGTGCTTTTTTGGGGCTTATGTTTATACCTTTATCCTTAAGTGCTCATGATGATCAGGAAGCTGATATTGATTTAGATTGGGTTATTGAAAATTTTGAACGAATCGAAAAAGAACTTTTTTTTCAGCAAGAAAGTATTTATGTGCAATATACTAGTATTGTTGCAGAAAAAAATATATTAAAACCAAACGAAAAAAATCCGTACTTACCTGTACAATATATTAACGGCTATGATAATCAAATATATGGAGTTAAATCAATCTTAGCTTCCCATAATACGCAAAACACTGAGGGAATTACTTATTATGCAACCAAAGGTAATGTGATTGATTGGAGAGAAGATTCTAATCATGCAGTAGTTTCTCAATTCGAATATGGAAGAAATATGTATCATAATTGGTATTATTTCCAAAATTATGGAATAGTGCCTTTTCGTGCTTTAGCGGAAAACAATGGTGTTTTGTACAAAGACGTTCTTAAGCAGTCTTTGAAAGATCCATCTCTTGAACCATTACGCAACTTTATTTTACCGGATTCCTTAAAAGAGAATAAAGATAAATATATTGTGCTGCCTGAGCAAGAGAGTATCGAAGGTCATGATTGCTATGTTATTGAGTGGCCTAATACAGATAAAATTTGGATTGATCTTGAAATAGGAGGAGCTATACGTAAAAGGATATCTCATTGGTCTGAAAATGGATTTCTCAGATCTATGATTATTAACAGCGATTTTAAAAAACTTGGCAGTGAGTTATTCCTTCCAATGAAACAGGAAGTTACAAATTTTGTTGGACCAAATATGGGGTTAAGTCAGAATTTATGGGGAAAAGAATTTTCACATTTTATCTATAAAGTTAATTCAATTCAAATAGGACGTTTAAATCCAGAAGCTCATAAATTCTTTGATGTTAGATTGCCTGAAGGAACTTCAGTTTATGACGTTCGATATGGTACGGACTATCGAGTTTCCAATCCCAATTCTGATCCCTTTGCCGGACCGATCGGCCAGGGGATCAAGGCGAACCGCTTTGTAATGTACCGTGCGATAATTATCTTTGTCGCAAGTACCATTATACTCATTGCCGTTTGGATGAAATTTCGTAAAAAGGCGACAATATAATGAAAAACTATATGTACATTGTCTTTGTTTTTGTGATAGCGCATTGCTTGCTGTCATTTACACAAGCTGATGAACGCGTTGTACCAAGAGTGCATGATATTTGCGATGGAATCAAAAATGCGGAATCGTCGTTCTTTCTCAATGACAGTTTTTTGGTTATTGCGAGAAGAGTTAAATGCGAGGAAATCACTCCAAACAGGTTTAGTGGCGGCTACTTGAATAGCGAGTTTATCGTCGCAAAAAAAGGAACGATGTGGTTTACTTCAAAGACATTTACTCAAATCGGGGAAACAAACAAAGATGGAAACAATGTTGTTCAAACACCTGATGGAACAGAAGTTTACGTTCCTTTGGAGCCAATGATAAACATTCTCAAAAATCATCGGGTTTTTGAATGGAATAAAAATAATATCTCGGCTTCGGTTCGCAATTTTACCGACGGTGGTAACATGCACCAAAGTACGGATTATTTTCGTCAGGTTGGCTGGAATGTATCCCGCTATATCGTGAAAGCAGGTGGGGGAAATTATGAAGCAGCGAAAAAAAGGGAGTCTCTTGGAGACTATCTTGATCATCCGTTTTTGCCTGAATTCCTGGAGGCAAATCTGGCAAAATATCGTGTCAATTCCGTTCAGGAAGAAATCGACGGATTTCCGTGTTGGGTTGTTGAGTATCCCGGAATGGATAAATTTTGGGTGGATAGTGAGCACGGTTATGCAATCAGAAAACGCATTTACCATTGGGGGCCCAATCAGGCAAGGAAATTCGCGATTCATAACATGGACTTTCGCGAAGTTAAACCCGGAATATGGCTTCCGTATCGACAAATCGTCGATAAATATGCGAGTATTGTTTCCGAGAAAAAAGATATCTGGGATAAAGTTGCTTCACGTTTAAATTATGAAGTGCAGGAAATCATTTTTGACGACATTCCTGAACAGTATTTTGATGCAAATGTCTCGGATGGTTTGCAAATCCTTGATGCCGTGAGAAACACAAAATATACCATTTCGTCCTCCGAATCCGCCGACCCTTTTGCCGGACCGATCGGCCAGGGGATCAAGGCGAATCGGTTTGTAATGATCCGGTCATTGATCATTCTGTGCGGAAGCATTGTCACCCTTATCGCTGTCTGGATGAAATTTCGAAAAAAGGCGATGGCACGATGAACAAATACACATTTTTTTGGGGGGGGCTCTTGCTGTTGTTTTCGTGTTTTTCAATCGCGGAAGAAACAACTTCGACAAATGCCCCTGGTGACACATGGAACTGGATGCCGAAATGGCGGGATCCAGCGGATTGCGGACCGAATGCCCTTTATGTTCTCATGAAACTTGAAGGGCGCAATGTCACGCTGGAAGAGGTCAAAAAACTCGTGCCGCTTGATCCGGAAAAAGGCTGTTCCATGGATGCGTTGATCCGGGCGTCGGAACAACTCGGTTTTCCCGTGGAAGCCCGTTTTGTCAAACCGGGCGAACTTTCAAAATTGCCGCGGCCTTTCATCTTTCATGGAATCACCAGCCAGGAAAAAAAACTCGGGCATTTTGTGGTTGCCGTGGATTTTGACGCTAAGAAGAAAAACTACGCTCTCATTGATCCCATACGCGAAACATACGGTTGGAATCCCGAGGGATCCGTTTTCTACGGTTACAGCGGTTATGTGCTTGTTCCAAAGCATCCCGTTTCGCGAATGTGGAACACCGCGGCGGGTGTTGCGCTGATTCTTTGTGGCGCATGCGTGGGTTGCATTGCCTATCGACGAAAAAACAATCGTCACGGAACGGTGAGGATTTGACATGTCGCGATATACGATGGCAACAGTCCTTATCTTGCGCCGGCGACAAAATATAAACACGTCCGATGAATCGCTTACATTACTTGGAGGTAAATGACATGAAATCGAAAGCCAAAAGTCGGTCGCATGTGCGAAAACTCGCTTTCACGCTGGTTGAACTGCTTGTCGTGATCGCAATCATAGGAATCCTGATCGCCTTGACGATCCCGGCGGTCCAGGCCGCACGAGAGGCGGCAAGGAGAACGCAATGCGCCAATCACCTGAAGCAAATAGGTCTTGCCATGCACAATTATCACGTTGCACATAAGAAATTACCGACCAATTCCATCATGTTTCTTGTCAACGACAAAACCTATCCGAGATATCACAGCTACGGGAGGGGCAATTATGTGGTCGCTCTTTTGCCCTATATGGAACAACAGGCTCTCTATGATGACGTCATGAGCTCGTGCAGTGTGATCGCAGGAACCATCAGTTCACCTGAAACGCAGGAAACGTGCCCCTGGTACAAACAGGTGCCAACGATACGTTGTCCGTCCGACCCGGCTCCGGACGGTTATCCGGCCGCCACCTTGCCGGGAGTGGCCAAAAACAATTACATGATCTCCACCGGCGACTGGCCCGAAGCGCACATGTATCGACTTCGTGATTCCGACGCGCTGAAAAACTATATTGACAATCCGCGAAGCGCGTTTCCGATGAGAACATCTTCGACGTATTCGACCCCCAACAAGTCGCTGACTTCGGTGTCTGACGGACTCAGCAATACGATAGCCGTCGCGGAAAAATGCGTCGGAGAGATCATGGGAACCACTCCATCGGCCGGCTTGAACAGAAAACGCTCCATGATTTCCCATCATTCTTCCGTTGCAGGCGGTGAAAACAATATTATGGTCAATCCCGTGGAATCGGGAATTCCGTTGGAATGCCGTGACGTGAAAAGCAACTCGGAAGGATTGCTTTCGGTCAATGCCACAGGCGAAGCCGGTGGCGTGCGATGGGCTGACGGCATCGCGTCCTTCAGCTCCTTTTCCACGATCCTGCCTCCCAACGCCGCTTCATGTACGGCAAGTTCCGCTGAACCCCTTGATCGCGTTCTCAGTTCCGCTTCAAGCGAACATCCCGGCGGCGCCAATACGTTACGTTTCGATTCATCGGTAACTTTCGTGTTGGATTCGGTCGACACGGGAAAACTTGAACTCAATGCGAAGAACAAGGGGGCGTCGAATTATGGCATTTGGGGGGCGTCGGGATCAATCAACGGGGGCGAATCCTCCGTTGTGCCGTAACGCCTGTTTGATTGTAACCGAATTACGGGTGTGCGTTTCGCCCTCTCAACGCTTTGGCCTTGGAACGCGGAACGCCCACTATTGAAATATCCTGATATGATACGCGAATGCATTTCCCGACATAAATCGACGATATTCTGGTTGTCGATATCGTTATGGTGTTCAGTCTGCATCGGTTTTCTGTTTGCGGACGAAAACATGTCGTGCAGGCAAACCGTCCAATATTTGCTGTATTTGGCGGACTTCCGTCATTGGCCGTTTTGGTATTCCATAAATTTATGGATCATTGCCATCGTACTCCTCCTGAACAGCGCCGCGAAAATTCCTTGGGCAAGGAAAATCATTTTTAATATGCAAAAATCCTTTCGGGCGTTCGCGTGCACCTTCAAGAAACATGGAAAGCCGGTCGTTGGGACGAGAGCAGGTTCGTATTTCTCTCCGCTGACAAAACTGGGATTCTTTTCGGTGGTTCTCGTCACCGTCGTATTTTCAACCTGGCTCCATGCTTTGGCACACAGCCTGTGCCGCCCCGTGTTTCAATTGATGAAATATCCGTTGAGGCTCATTTATCATTACTATTTTGCCCCCATGACGTTTTTCATGATTGACGGAAGCGTTTCCTGGCGGTTGTTCGTCGCGCCGGCTACGGGGATGTTCGTTATCGTTTTGTTGCTCTATCTCAAAAGAAAATTTGCAAAAAATCATGACAAGAAAAGAAGCATGGAATCTTAAGGGAGAAAAAATCTCCGATAACGAAAGTGAAAAATGGTATCAATGGTCGGGTTCGACTTGGTTGTTGATCATTGGCTTGGTATTGTTTAATTTCGGCTGCTTTCTGAAACCGGCTGCTATCGATTCCGCCCTTCGACTCATGGACGTCAGGCTTTGGCCGTGGTGGTATTTTTTGATTGCCGCATTGTTGACGGCGTTTTCCGTGACATGGTTTTTCATATTGCGATCCTGGCCCGATCACGACGACGCCAAACGGGACGAAGCGGTGCGTTTCATCCGGATGTCGATCGTCCTGAGCGTTGTTTTTGCGGTATTGATTTTTTTGAACGTCTCCCAGTTGATGATTTTTCTTTTCAATCCCCTGAAACGATGGTTTGGAATCGGGATATTTTCCTGGAACGCGCTCATGGTCTTCGTTTTACTCGTTTCCATTGTTGTGCTGACGGTTTATTTTATCAAGGAATGGCTCGTCGTTTTTTTGGGAAATCGGCAATGAAAACACTTGCGCTGTGCCTGGCGATACTTGCGATATGCCTTTTTCAGGAACGTTCAGTTTCGTCCGAAAAGAAAATCATTCTTGTTGACAAGGCGGAAAACCGGATATCCGATGATCTTGCCGATGTCATCAAAAATGAATCGGAAGAGAACAAGGACGGAGGTTACAATGCGGATGCGAATCTCGTCGATTGCTTTTCCGCGATGAAGTATTATTATACCGGCGGACGATACCATCGGGAACCGGTTTTGTTTCGCATGTATTCGCCCCCAAAACTCGAACCCGGAAGAAAATATCCGCTGGTTTTGTGGTTGCATGGTTTTGGAGAAAGCGATAATGACAACATGAGACAGCTTTCACATCTTCAAAAGGCGATGGATTGTTTTTTCGGTGAAAACCGGCTGGAATTTTTCATGATAGCGACCCAGTGTCCCAAAGACAATCCGAATTGGTTTCTTTCGGTTTCGCCCGAGGGGCAAGGTGACGCGCCTATTGCAATTGCCGATGAAATATTGAGGGCGGTCATCGAGGAATACCCGGTGGATACCGATCGATTGGGCGTCATGGGGCTTTGTTCGGGAGGCGATGCCGCCTGGAAATATGTTGCAAAACATCCGGGACGCTTCGCTTCGCTCGTTCCTTGTTCCGCCTCCGTCGATAACTTGCATTCATCCGCATTTGCGGATATCGCCGTCTGGGTATTCAATAATAAAAACGATACCGTCCCATACCAAAGCGTCAAGGATTTTATTGGCGTCATCAATGACCAGGATGGCAACGCCTATTTGACATTGGGCGAAACAGGCGGTCATGACACATGGAGCAACGCTTTGACGAACAAAAAAGTGCTGTCGTGGATGATACTCCAGCATTTGGACAAAAACGGTCCTCCCCAAAATGTGGATTATTGTTTCCGTACCCGAAAAAGCCTTTTTGTCATGTTTGGACTTCCTTGCCTGATAATCCTTGTGACATTGTTGATGCGAACACCCCATGCATTCAAAAGTTGAATCGGAAAAACTCCCCGTTCGAAATGCCGTTCCCAGGTCCTGTCTCCTTTTGGGAATGGCGTTGCTGACGATAGTTATTATTCGATTGATTTACGATATAAAGACTTACTTTTACGGCAGCACGATCATATTTCACCGCCTGCCTTCCGAACCGTATGATTATCTCTTGCATTTACCGAAGGGGTATCACGATTTCGGTGCTCCGCGACCGCTTTTGATATACCTTCATGGCGCCGGTGAGGTCGGCAAGGATGTCCGGGTTTTAGATCAATGGGCTCCTTACGCCTACCTTGACGATGAAATCAACCGCAATGATTTTCCCTTTGTCGTTGTCTGTCCGATCACGCCGACACACGGCTGGGATTCGAAACGGGTGATAACCTTTCTCGATCAATTGCTTGCCGACCATCGGTTTCGATACCGGCTTGATCCCGACCGCGTTTATTTGACCGGTCTCAGCATGGGCGGCTTCGGTTCTTTCAGCGTCGCCTGCGATTACCCGGATCGTTTCGCTGCCATCGCGCCTTTGGCCGGCGGGGGCGACCCGGAAAAAGCGAAATGTTTGTCAGACGTTCCGGTTTGGGCCTTTCATGATGAAGGTGACAAAATCGTGGCATATGAATGTACCTCGAAAATGATTGACGCCATGAACGCAATGGGTGAAAGTGAAGTCAAATTCACGACCCTCCACGACGTCGGCCATGACATTGCGCCACCTGTCTACGCCTATCCGGAATTGTATCGTTGGCTCCTTGAACACAAGAAAAATCATAACTGACACACTGTCAGCCAAGGATTTGAAATACCTGCCGACATTTCAGTGATTGCTGCTCACCGGCGTGTTGACGGGCATTTTGGGTTTCGGCACCAAGTGCGGAACGCGTTCCGGCAGCAGCGGAATGAGCAGCCGGATTTCCCGGGCCACCAGATGTTCCCCCGGATCAATGCCTTCTTCAAGCAATTTGGCAAAACGAATCGCCTCCTCCTGCGTGATCAGAAACCTGCAAATCTGCAGATAGCGGCCCAAAAAACGAACCGCTTCCATGACGGTGATCGAGCGCAAGACCTTCCGCCCCAAAAACACGCCGTATTCATCGAACATGAGATTGTGCAGGTTGATGACGTGATTCCTGGTCAGGAGGATTTCCGCGATCGAATCACCCGTTGCGGCCGCATCCTGATACGCTTTATCAATGACTTGGTGCCCGTCAACCCAAGACACCTCGGAATCGGGATAACCAATCCGTACATAAATCCCCTTGCGATCTTTTAAATCTGTCATGATAACGCCCTTTCTGTCCTGGAATTGCGAATGGTAAATCAATGAATATTCAAATTATGTTCCTTTTTGCGGTAATTTTTACACAATGTCTATTAATTTTTAAAAACTGTGGATGCTTTACTACTAAAATCAGCTTTCTGATATAAATTATTGAGCAAATCTCCTCACCCATACCATAATTTTATCACTTCACAGTAGATTTGTAAATATATAAATTGTGATGAAATGGAAAATATCTGAAATTTACGTTTTCTGGATCCTTTTTTGTCCGCATAAAAGGATTGCTTATTGAGTGGATGCCCCGAAAGATTGAGCATGTGATTGAGACGTACTACAGTCAAGTCTACCTTAACGTCAGTTTTTCTCTTGCGGACAATTTCTGAAATTGTTAAACTTTGCTATATATGTCAACTTTATCGAAACGATAGTCGATAACGTGTAAAAATATACAGTTTCTTTTCCGCTCATTATGAAAAGGATCGCGAATGGAATCGCATCACTCTTTGCTGACAGAGGCGAAAAATCATTTTCTTGCACAGGATTGGGGCAAAGCCCTTTCGATTCTTGAATCGATGCAACTTCAAGAAATAAAAGATGTTGAAATGCAGTCCGGTTTGCGTTTCCTGCTTGGGCAAACTTTGCAGGTGGTCGGTCGTGATCAGGAAGCGTGCGGTCATCTCGAATCGGCGGCTGAAATTCGACCGAATTGGCCTGATCCGCACATCGCGTTGGGACAGCTGCATTTCGAACGCGGCGAACATGAAAAATCTTTGGCCGCGTTCCGCTCTGCGGTAAGAATTTCACCGAAAGACGGTTCGGCCTGGTTGACGATTGCCCATATTGAGCAAATTCTCAAAAATCACATCGCTGCCGCGGATGCGGCAAGTGAGGTATTGCGGCTCGACCCGGAATCGCAACACGCGCATTTGATTTTGGCCGAATCGCTCCGTAAAACCGGCTTGTGTCGCGAGTCGATCGAGCATTACGAAACTGTGATTCGCGATAACCCGAATCACGCACAGGCCTTATACGGTTACGGACAGTCGCTGCTGTCCGTCGGTGATCTGGAACGCGGCTGGATTGGCTTTGAGGCCCGGCGATTGTGCGAAGTCGGCACATGGGGTAACCATTTTTTGCCCGACTGGAACGGCGAAACGGGAAAGCTTTGTTCCGTTTTGGCTTACGGCGAAGGCGGTATTTCATCCGAGATTCAATTCGCTTCGTGCCTGTCGGATTTGGCCGGACAGGTAGGACATTGCTTCGTCGAATGCAATGCGTCTTTGCGAACGCTATTCGAACGTTCGTTCCCCGGCATGACGGTGATCAGCCAGACGGACGAGGCGATTCTGCCGGACAAATATCCGGGCATGTATTTCGACGCTCAGGTTGCGTTCGGGAGTCTGCCGCGATTCTTCCGGTCGGATTTCGAACATTTTCCGCAAACGCAAAAGCCTTATCTGGTCGCCGACCCGCAAAAAATCGCGAATTGGAAAAAACTTTTCGCCGGTTTGTCCGGGGAACGCAAAATCGGCGTCCTGGCGGAAGGTTCCTGGGCGACCGAGCCGAAAGAACAATGCCGCATCCCGCAGGAGGACATCGCCAAACTGTTCGATTCCGCCTCGCCGGAGGAAGTTCGCTGGGTCAGTTTGCAGCACGGCAGCCGCCGGAAGGACTGGCGGCAATTCTGCGATAGCACCGCGACCGAAGTCAGTCATTTTCCCGAAGCGTTCGGCGGCGACCTCGACGAACTGGCGGCCATGATCACGGCGCTCGATCTGGTCATCGCCCCGTCGGGATTTCAGGCCCACCTGGCCGCCGCGCTCGGCGTTCCCTGCTGGATCGTATTGCCGCAGGAATGCGACTGGCGCTGGCACCTCTCGAAAAATGGCTCGCCCTGGTATCCCGGCGTGCGGCTGTTCCGACAGAAGCACGGCGAGACCTGGGGACGGCTCTCCCAGCGGCTCCTGGTCGCGTTTCATTCGCACCTCAGTTATGACGAACAAATCCCGATCATCCCCTTCCCGCGGGCGATTGAGGAACGCGATTCGGGAAAAGTGAAGTTCGCTTGAAGTGTTCGTTGCGATTGATTATCGGTCATGCAAGCATTAAAATCAAAGGGCGGTCATCGAAAGGTGATCGCCTTGTTTTTTTGCGCAATGCAGACGATTATGAAAGAACCCTATCATGGATTGCAGTCACAAAGCAGGGCAAAAATCTAAAAAATCCCGTTTAAGGATTATTTTAACCCTGGTGGTAATGATCACGGTTGTCGGAGGATTGCTTGGATACTATTGGCCACATTTATTATGGAAATACAGTAAAAAGCAACTTGATCCGCTCTTGAAAAGGTGCGAAAGAGTTTCCCATAGTCCCATGCCCAAAATCGACGTTCCGAATGATTGGGTGGAACATTCATTGGGGGACATGTGGTTTCGTTTGCCTCCTGATGCGTCTTTTTTTAAAAATACAAGTACTGCTGAGTCCTATGACGCTGAATTCCACAGTGAAAACATCCGTTTTTTAGTGACGCAAAGTTCGCTGGATATACAGGAGGTTTTGCATGCGGCGTCGCGGACGCATCCGGAGCACAAAACTTTTTCAACATTGTCTCAATTACGTCTTGAATCATGTGGGGTGGTCGCAGACGATTTCCGCTGGTCGATGAGTCACAGGGAAGTTCGATGGCATATTTTCATAGTTTCTTTGCGCCCACTGATAGTTCTCCCCAATACAGAACGTATTGAATCGTTTTCAGAAAGGAATTGGGAAGGGCTCCTGTTTGTCCTAAAAGCATCTGAATACGCAAGTGTACCCTACTACATGAATTTTGAATGGGAATGCACTTCCTGCCCCACTCGCGGGGCAATCTATTTCTACCCGGCGAAGGAAGAAGAAGTTGATATTGACGTTGTACGAGCAGTAATTCAAAGTTTAAAGGTCAACTGTGGTTGTTGTGAAGGTTTACCTGACGCAAACTAAGCTGTGGGTGTCGGCGGAGCAGGCGATCCGTCGGGCTGTTTTTAATTTTCGAGTTCGGCAAAACCGCCCGTCACAAACACTTTAATCGCCACAATTGCTGTATTCCGCAATACCTTGTTATTACTACACAGGATATTGCTTTTCGAAATTAAAATGGGTAAAATCGTGAAAGTTTGGCTGGCGTGATATACTTTCGCAAGGCGAATGTCGCGAGTTCCGTTTTTTCACATTTGAATTCAAATCCGGGGGGTAAAAATGCGGTCCGTTTTTTTTTGCCTGATATCGACACTCATGATTTTATGCTAGGCGATCCCGGGTTGGGCCCGCAACGTCCCGCAACGTTTACGTCCCGCTCGTGTAATGCAACGGCCGATGCACGTGCAAACCGTGGCCGCGCCGGGAGTCGCGATTTTCAACGGCGACAATCTCGACGGCTGGACCACCGTGTCCGGCGGCAAGGAAATCAGGGCCTGGGAGGCCGTCGACGGCACCTTGCACCGCAAATCGGGCGGTGGCGACATCGTTACGGAAAAAGAGTATGGCAATTTTATTTTTGACTTCGAATGGAAAATTGCGCCCGGCGCGAACAGCGGGGTCAAGTACAAATTCGCGAATTTCGACGGCAGTTGGATCGGCTGCGAGTACCAGGTGCTCGACGACGACAAGCACAGCGACGGGACGCTCCAAACGCACCGAACCGGCTCGCTCTACGACATCATCGCACCGGCGGTCGCGGCGGCCAAACCGGTCGGCGAATACAACAAGAGCCGCATCATCGTCAACGGGAAACGAATTCAACACTGGCTCAACGGTCGCCTGATCGTCGACGTGGT
Source organism: Thermoguttaceae bacterium (assembly GCA_031548645.1). Classification (GTDB taxonomy): domain Bacteria; phylum Planctomycetota; class Planctomycetia; order Pirellulales; family Thermoguttaceae; genus WRMR01. Next base: position 31,961 of record JAVBQX010000060.1, on the reverse strand, counting down.
CGTCGGTTCTTCGGAATGGGAAAAAGGGTTTCAGGCGAGCAAATTCAAGGAACACGATCAGTTCGGTAAAATCGCGCAAGGGAAAATTCTCGTGCAGGATCACGGCGACGAAGTCTGGTATAAAAACATGGTCGTCCGCGAACTGAAAACCGTCGCCGTCAAAAAAGCCGGCCCGATTCAAAGATGGCGTTGGGGCAGATAAAAGTCTGTCGATATGCCTAAAGCCGTTTGATAATTCCCGAACTCCGTAACACGGGAGTCCGTTTTTCCAAAGGGTAAACGGACGGCTTGAAGGGAAATCTCAATTGGCTATGGTAAAATTACTGCGTCAGCGACGGCATGGGAAGATTGCCGCCGGGGCGTGAACGCAGCGTGTCCGGCTGTGACGGAGCGACGGGCGAAGTCGTTCCGAATCGCGTGGCCGAGGGCTGTGCGGCGTTTCCCGGCGTCGGAGCCTGTTGTGAAACGGACGAACGCAGGACGGGCGACGCCGGCACCGGGGCGATGGTCCGAATGATGACGCGGTCGCTTCCCTGCGAAGCAGGCGGATTGGAAACGTTGGCCGCGTTCGTCGGCACGGTTTGCATCGGCGCGGCTTGCGGCGGAACGGCATTTGCATGCGGCTTGATTTCGCGTGATGAGTCGTAAAACGCGGGTGCCGGGGCGATGGTTCGCGCGTTGGGATTCGGCCGATCATTCGTTGTCGGCGCCGAGGTATCGATGGTCCGGTGATCGTTCGTAATCGTCAGCGTTCGCGGCGGAACAAGTCTTGCGTCAAAATCTTCCGGCGACGTTTCGGGCTCAAGCAGCCGCGAATTGTCGTTCGTGACTTCGATCGCTTGGGCCGGGGAAAAAGCCATTCGCGTTTCGGGTCGTGTAAACGCCTGTTCCTGGGCGTTCAATTCGTTGTCTGCCCGTAAGGCGTACTTCGGCATGGGAGCCGCTTCCTCCGCGGAATGCGACGACGGCATCGCAAGTTCCCCGATCGTTTTTTGCCTTGCCGCGGCCTGTGCGACGTAACGGTCGACTTCGCGATCGAACACCGCTTCGGTCACGACGGCAAATTCCTCCGCCACTTCGGGCCGCACGTTCCGCATGCGCCGGGCGTAATCCTGGAACGGTTCAAAATCCTCCTGGGCGGCCTCGGAAAGATTCATGACGAAACCGACCGTCTGCTCGAAGTTGCTGTCGGCGATTTTTCCGACGACCGGGATCATCACTTTCGCCAGCATTTCGGCCCCGGGATTGTGGATTCGCACGTAGGCGTCGAGATCGCTTTGCACGACGGGACGATCTTCCTTGTCCCGGCCGTAACGCGATTTGAGCACGAGAACCACGTCCCCCTTGATCTTGCGAGGCATCAGCGGCGCTTCGTATTCGCCGAGCGCGTACACGATGCAGAGATTTTTGCTCTTGTAAAGAACCTCGACCCGGCTCGTCGTGGCCGTGCCTTCCTTGAGCAGATACTGGTCCGGTCCGGTTTCCTTGAGTGAAATCTGCGTTACGCCGAGCAGTTCCCAAAGTTCAATGACGACATCCGGGTGGCTGACCAAAAAATCGTACAAGCCGGGGTCGCAATATCCGACCTGCTGCGGCATGTGGCGCACGAAGGTCTTGCCGTCAACGACCTCGCGAACCTGTTTTCGCGATTGTTCGTCAAGAGAGTTCCAGGGAATGGACACGGAGTCATTGCCGGTTTTCGCGGATTCCGCGTTTTTTGCATTTTGCGAGTTCTGCCTGCCGTCTCCGGCATTGCGCTGTCGTAGAATTCCCTGCCCCATCGTCGGCGAAACCGGCATGAGAAGAAACGTCATCGCCAATAACATGCCCAACGAGCGGAACATCTTCCCGGTCTTCCTTCCGGTCACAAAATCAAGCGTCTTGCCGATCGTCAACATATTTTGTCGCTATGAGTGATTTGAAACCGGGACGGACATGTATCGACGCCGCGAATTAACCACCCTGCGCAGTTGTCGCATTTTGGTCATTGCAGGCAAAACGATTCCAAGTGACACGGCGATGTGCCAGTATGTTATTGACTATCGACCCGACTCGCCAATGTGGTCAGTCTTTTCATTGAAAGAATACGATTCCGCACAAAACGGCATTGAATTTGTAACGATTGTTTGGCACAATTCCCTATACATTTATCAACTATTAAAACAAGCGATACAATCCCTTCTTTTTATCTTCCGTCTTCCATGACATTTGTACGTTTTCCTTTCCGGATTTTGGCCTGCTTTCTACGTCCCCCATGGGGAATCATGTTACTGTTGTCAGGTGTTCTTCTTTTTGCGATTGTTTTCATCGGGCAAAGCCGTTGGGCCGAAATTCAGGGTCAATCGCTGTTTACGCAACTTGAAAAAACAGGCAATAATCAAAAAGCGGAAATAGCAAGGCAATTGGCTCAATTTGATGACACAGGAATCCGGCTGCTGGTTCGCGGTCTCACGTCGAAAGAAGAGGCGACCGCACAAGCCTGTCGCGAGGCTCTTGCGGAGCAGCTTTCCGATTGGAAAACACTTGACAACGCCAAGGCGTCACAGCGTTACCTCGTTGTGAGCCAGGAACTTGCAGAAATTGCCAAAACCGGTTCCCCGTACGCACGGCAATTGGCCTGCGATTTCGCCCATCGCGTGCAAAACGACATTTTGAACCGCGGACTTGAGGGACAATACGTAGTTTCCGCAAATTGCAGAAAGGTCGTTGAAACCTGGCAGTCCGGGCAACGTGATCCGACCGTTCCGCTAAAATTTGACCGCAAGGCCGGACATGAAACGGCGCTTGCTTCTGCCGGCGAACCGCCACGTGCTCGCGTTTCGGGAATCAATGTGCCCTATCTCGTGGCACAATCGTCGGATCGTGACATCAACGACCGTTTGCGTCAACTGGCCGAACAAAACGACGAATCGGGAGATTGGCCGGACGATGGTTTTGTGGAAGCCAATAATCTACCGGCTCAGCAAAAAAAGCCTGCCACCAGTCCGCGAGTCGGGTTTTACAGCCTGTATTCCGCCGCCCCAACGCCGACGAAAAACGACCGGATTTTGATCGCACGCGATTCCCGGCGAAATGGTTCGCCTTTTCTTACGGAGCGTTTGCAGCGGGTGGCGACGATCGATTTGCCGAAACTTCCGACCCAGGACCTGATGCGGCTGCTGAATCACGATGATTTGGAAATTTCCCGGCAGGCGGAAGCATTGCTCATCAAACGCGACGGTTTTCAAGAGGAACACATCCGGCTTGCCGCCAAGCTTTATCACCCTGATTCAAACGTCCGAAAATCGTTGTTGACGCAATTGGCCGACGACGAACAACTTGAAACTTACAGTTGGTTGGCCGAGTTGCTCAAGGACCCGGATCAAAACGTGCGTTTGGCCACGGCGAAGGCCGTTTACGGCCAGATTCCGCTTGACGACGAGACGCTGGGCCGCCTGCAAACCATCATGCTATCGGACGACGACCAGAGAATCGCCGCCTTGGGACAGGGAATCAAAACGCGGATTTCAACCGGCGATCGTTCGCGTTACCGCCGTTAATCCTGGAATTGTCTCTCACCGAACTGTTGTCAATCCAATTCGTGTCGCCGGCGTTTCGAGACGGCCATGCCCACCTGGTAAAAAAGCAGGAACAGGAAAGCGCAGATAAATGAGGCAAGAAATCCGATCGGGCAGATCGGGTTGAAGTCTTTGATGTTCCAGATCGTGCTGACGATCAACGGCCCGACGCAGGTGCCGACCACGCCGATGAGGATTGAGCTGATCATGCCGGACGGTTCCCTGCCGGGAAGCAGACAGCGAACCGTGATCGCGACAAGGGTTCCGAACCCGAGCCAGAGGAGGATCAGGTTGACCCAATGTTGGGCGGCCGACGCAAGATTGAGGCTGGCGTCCATGGTGGCACCTCGCTGGTCGATTCCGGTGAAATGACGACGGATGCGCCGCCGCCCCCTCAAGAAAAGCGTTTCCGGAGAGGGCGTGTCGTTGCGTTTCGTCAAATATCGCCGTAATCAGGCCGTTAATATTGTTGCTGACTGGCCCGAATGCGTTCGGCCTGGTCTTTTTCCATCTGCGAAGCCTCTTTCGAGTAGATGAATTCCGGGCCGGTCGGAAAATACTGAATGTCGTCCGACAAATAATGCGGACTGGGAAGCGTTTGACCGTTCCGCGTGGTTTGGCAGCCGATACTCGCGAAGCAGCCAAAAACAATGCAGCCGCTCAGGGCAAGGAATGTCAAACGCCGGGTCATTTTTTTGGTCATCTCTCAATGTCTCCGTCTGGTGTTCCGTAGGGAACAAACTCGATTTGTCTGGCCTGCGACTTGCGGCAGAAAAAGCATCACAACGCCGCCAGCCGTTTTTTTCGCTAAAACCGGTATCGGAAATCGCCCGTCCCCTTCTTGAGTCCGATTGCGGAAAAGTCGTCGGCGTTGTTATGGCATTGTATTTTCAATTGATTAATTTCACTGCGCCCTGATAAAATATGAAAAAAAGGCCGACCGCCCTTTTTTACTGGCTTCTCAAGCGACAATATTACGATATGAAATGAATAGGACTGGACAAAATTTCAGGATGGCACAACATCGACCAAATGCACATTCCCATTGAATGTCAAACAGCAAAGGCTGGGGGTTATGAGACACCAGGTGATACATAGGACACTGAAAACGATGGCCAATTGGAAAACGTTGGCAAGTATCGCGTTATGTTTTGTGCATTCCAGCGTGTTCGCGGCAAACGGCAAGGCGCATCCGATTTTTGAAGGGCTCAGCAAGCAATTCAGCAGCTCGAAATCCGAAGGAAAAGACCAGCAATACGGCGAGCTGTTCCTTTTGGTCATTGCCGTGGCCGTTTTGGTTTTTGTCATCTGGCTCGCTTACCAGTTGTACACCCATAATAAAACGCATTTATCGCCCGACTCGGCCTGGGGGCTGTACAAAAAACTTTGCCGCGTACACAAGTTGAGCGTCACGGAAAAATTTGCCATCCGCAAGGTGTTCCGGATGAATGGGCTGGAAGACCCTTTGCCGCTTTTTGTCGAGCCGGAATTCTTCAGGAAGGTTCTCGCGGAGGAATCCATGCGGAACTACCACGCGATCGTTCAGGATATCCTCAAAAAATTGTTCGGCCCCGGTCTGGCCCTCTCGAAACAACTGATCGAATCCCGGGAACTGCCGCCGGAAACGGCCGCGAAAACGCCGACGGAAGCGCCGAAGGAAATTTCAAATGCCGATCCGCGGGAAAACATTGCGGTACACGAAACGATCAATGCCGTCAACTCCATGCCCCTGGAAATGACGGACAATTCACACGATGATCATTTTGAAGCGCTGCCTTCAATTGCGGAACGGGAAAAAATGTCGCTTCCGTCGAACAAGTCCGCGAAAGTCCTCCTGAAACCGATCCCCGGCCGGGCGGCGTTTTCGTCCTTGGTCGAGCCGGTCAGCCGCATTTCGACGGAAATCGCCGCCGCGTCGATCCGGCACAATCTTTCCGAGGGGCGCGGCCTGAACGAGCGGACTTTCGACGGATTCGGCGAACGGCGAAAAATCGATCCGGAAGAGCAATCACCGATGTTCCCCAAGTCGAACGTACCGTCGCCGGACGAAATGCTCGCGGGCGAATCCCGGCGAACCGACCGCTTTTCCCCAGCGTCGCCGACGCCGCGATACCTGCAAACCTTTGCGGACAATTCCGGCGTCCCAGCCGGACGAACGAATACCCTCGCGCCGAAACCGGGCGAAACGCTGACCCCCGGCGACGTCGCGCTGCTGGAAACCATTGTCATGGGGAAGTGAATCGCATACAATATCGTGGTGGCGATAAAGCCAGGCTTTGCGAACTTTGTCTTCTTCGCGACATTGCGTGAAATCCGTTTGTCCGTTTTGTACGTGGACGCAGCATCACTGAGGGAAGTGCCGCCATGCCCGACGATCGTTCCCGGGAAAACCGCCCCGCCATGCACCCGCCGCCGGATGACGAACGTCTTGCCGACAATGTGTTTCGCGATTCCGACACATCGGACATTCCCGACGACGAAACGGGGCGGAAAAACGCATCCGTCGGGCTGATCGGGCAAATCATGGCCGGCGTCCATCGCATCGCGCGGCAGCTCGAAAACGTTCCGCCGTCGAAGCGTTTTCTCATCATGCTGGTCGGTTTCCTCGGCGTCGCCATGATCGTCGTTTCAGTCGGATTCGGGATTTATTCGCTTTTCGCGCCTTCGCGTCCCAAAGGGGACGGCTTCATTCTTGCGGAAGCCTTCGTCGGGCTCGACGTGACCCTCAATGCGAATAACCGGAAAATCAACGACGAACTGATGCTGATCGTCGATGACGGCGCTTCGTCGACGCAACTGATGAACAAGGGCGTCCCGAAGGAAAACGACCTGGCCCTGATCTTGCGGGATGAATTTCACGGCATCAGCTGGGACGTCGATCTGTCGACGATGCGGCGCTACATTTCCCGCAAACCGTGGCAGGTGGGCTTCCTCGAAATCAAAAGCGAGATGCAGTTCCTGGCGTTGTGCGACGCGAAACGCGAAAAAATCCGCGAGACGCTCGACCGCCCCGACGTCGACATGCAGCCGTCATACGCGCTGGATCAATTCGGCATGACCTTGGATCGCAAGGACCGCGACAACCTGTGGGGGTACGTTCATCTTGAGGAATATGAGTTGGCCCGCGCCCTGACCGGCCTGACGCTCCAGGAAATTCAGAACCGGAACTCGCCGCCGGAACCGTTGAAACCCAATTTCAAGCAGGCGCTCGACGCCTTGCACTCCATCCTGAAAACCGCGAAAGTCGCGTCCCGGCAAAAGGAACTCAACTTGCGTTTCGATGCGGCCTTCATACGGGAAAACGCCCTGGACACGGTGCAATCGCTCGTCCGGCATCCCGAATTCGGCCTGCATGACGCGAAACGCGTGTTGGACATGCTCAATGACCAGCTTGCGCAGTGGCCTTCGGACGGATTGGCTCTGGAGGGCGAACGGACCGCGGCGGTGTGGATTTATGAGCAGGCGCGACGCGGAAAATTGCTGGAACTTCTCGCGCCGCAGGATGTCGCTTCCCTGCAGAAACTCGGGACGCTCGTCGGCGTTGAACAGTCGATCCTTCGGCATATCGACGCGGACGAACTCTTTTACCTGACCCGGATGAGCGACATCATTTTCACCTGCCGGGAACCGTATTACAGCCGCATCGCCATGCTCGAACGCCGGGAAGACGAATTGGAGGTTCTGCGGGGCGATCCGGACGCCTATCCTTCGCTGGCCGGAGCCGTTTTACTGCGTGACGTCCGCATGATCATGTACCGCCTGGCCGTCGATCGGGCGCGAACCGAAACCTGGTATCTTGCCCTGGCCACCGCGCTTCGCGAACCGTCCGACCGCGTGACAACGCACCCGATGACAGGCCAACCGTACCGTGTTCGCGTGACGACCGACCCGCTTTCACAGAATAAAAGCGTCATCACGGTCAACTGGCTTGATTCGGAAGAGCCGATCGTCGTGCCGGGATACGCCTTGTCGGAATGATCCAAGCGATCCATCGGATGTGTTCACTTTAAATTGACAGCACAAGAAATGAAGAAAATCTGCCTGATTTCAACCGCGCCGGCGCTGCTTTACATGTTCAACCACTCGCTGATTCCCGTGCTCCGGGAACACGGTTGGGAGGTGACGGGGTTGACTTCGAAACACCAGCCGGGTTTCGGAACGGACGATCATTATGCGCGGCTCGAATCGCTCGGCGTCAAAATGGCGGCCATTCCCATCTCCCGCGATCCGGCGCCGCTGCGCGACCTGTTCTGCCTGCTGCGGCTTTGGTGGTTTTTTCTTTGGCACCGCTTCGACGTCGTCCACGCTTCCAATCCCAAGGCGATGCTCCTCGGGACGCTCGCGGCGTTTTTCGCGTTCCACCCGAATCGCGTCATCACGGTGCGCGGCCGGGTTTATGAAAACTCGCGCGGCTGGAAACGCAAAATTTTCGTCCTGCTCGACCGTCTCACCTGTCTCCTGGCGAACAGGGTCGTCGTCGTGTCGCATTCGCTCAAAGACGCCATGCTACGTGACGGGATCGGTTCGGAAAAAACGTTCACGGTCATCGCCCGCGGCAGCGGCCAGGGTTGCGACGCCGGCTATTTCGACCCGGAGCGGATCGAAGCATCCCGCGTTGACGAATGGCGTCGTCAATGCGGTCTTGCCGATAACGACCGGGTCATTCTTTTCGCCGGACGCCTGAGAAAAGACAAGGGCGTCGTCGAACTGGTGCAGGCTTTTGTCGACCTTTCGCGGGACTTTCCCGAATGGCATCTCGTCCTGTTCGGGCACGAGGAAACGGCGAGCGACATCGGCGAAACCTCGCGCGGGCTGATCCGGTCGCACACGAAAATTCATCATTTCGACTGGTCGAACGATTTGCGGATTGCCTACAAGGCGGCGGATATTTTCGCGCTTCCCACGTGGCGGGAAGGTTTTCCCAACACGGTGCTGGAAGCCTCGGCGATGCGATTGCCCGTCGTGACGACAACGGCGGTCGGCGCGATGGATTCGGTGCTTGACGGCGAAACGGGCTTCCTCACGCCCGTCGGCGACGCAGGGCAATTGGCCGAAAAATTGCAAACGTTCATGCGCGATCCCGATCTTCGCCGCACGATGGGAGCCAACGGTCGCGACCGGGTCCTGAACGATTTTAGTCCGCAAACGATCCAATCGGGCCTGATGCAAATCTACGACAAGTTCGCTAAATGAGATTTTTGGGCATCACAGCCCCGCAAACAACACGTCATAGCCGACGATGAAAATGGCGATGTCGATCCAGGCGTGACTCAGCCACGGGGCGTAAATCGAGTTCGTGCGGGTGTAAAGCCAGGACCAGTACATGCCGCCGATCGACACGCAAAAGGAGAAAAACCACGTCGCCGGGTGGGTGAAACCGAAATAGACGCCGATGATCACGATGTGGTGCAGCATGAAGCCAAGCCCGGAAGTGACGACGGCGGCGTATTTCGGGATCGCCCGGGACAGTTGGCCAAACGTGAACCACCGCCAGTAATATTCCTCCAGGCCGGAATGAATCAGCGAAACAAACCCGCCGAACAGGACGAAACGGGTCGGCGTCAGAAAATCGAAGTCCGAAACGCGTTCGCGAATCGCGTCACCCGCCGGCGTGCCCGGCCCGATCAGCCCGATCGGTTTGAGCCAGAGGTAGTAAAGCAGGCAGGTCGCGACAAGCACGCCGATTCCGAACAGCGAGCCTTCGAGCAACCCCCGCGTGTTGAACCGACGAATGCGAAGCGATTCCTTTGCGACACGGAGCGTATAGATCATCGGCAGCAGGAACATGACGATTTTCGTCGCCGTGTAGGTTCCCTTCTGGATCGCGGGGTTCCAGTCCGCCATGATCAAAAAATACAACAGCGCCTGCAAAAGCGGAAAAAACAGCAAAAAGCACAGCAGGAAGGTTGATGGGCGTTTCATGATCTCGTATTTTATTTTAGCATGTTTGTCTTTTGGAAACCGCAATTTGTGCGTGACAATTATACTAAAAATGTCATGCTGCCGCCAGAGAGCGGAATGATTTTTGCAAGGCAATATTATGATTACACTTATGACGGATTTCGGGACGGATAGTCCCTATATTGCGGCGATGAAGGCGGCGATTTTCGAGCGGTTGCCGCAGGTGGTTGTCATTGACTTGACACACGCGATTGCGCCGCAGGATGTCCTGCAGGGAGCGTTCGTGTGGTGCGAGTTCACGAAAACCTTTCCCGCCGGAACGGTTCACGTCGGCGTCGTCGATCCGGGAGTCGGTTCCGGGCGGCGGATACTCGCGACCCGATGCGGGGGGCAATATTTCGTCTGTCCCGACAACGGGCTTTTGACCCGGGTTTTCCTGGAGAATCCGCCAAGCGAAATGATCGAAGTGACCAACCGGGATTATTGGCGTCCGGAAATTTCGGCCACGTTTCACGGACGGGACATCATGGCGCCGGTTGCCGCTGCGATTGCGGGCGGTGCGTCTTTGGCGGAACTGGGGCCGCCCCTCGACGAAAATAAACCGCCGGTTTTGTTCCCGGTCCAGAAGCCGCAATTTGCGGAAAACGAGTGGCGGCTTGAAATTTTATACGTCGACCGTTTTGGTAACCTGATGCTCGACGCAACGTCCGATACGGTGCCCGAGGCCACGCTCGCAAAATTTTCGAACGCCCTTGAAATTGCCATTGAGGTCAACGGAGTGGAAACGGGCGCGGTTTTCGTCGCCCATTACGGTTGTCTGCCGCCGGACCGGCTTGCCCTGCTTGAAGGTTCCGGCGGACGGCTGGAACTGGCCGTCGTCAACGGCAACGCGTCCGGTCGGTTTTCGGCCAAAGCGGGAGACCGGGTCGCGTTGCGATTGAAATGACAATCCGAATCGTTCAGCCTATTTGCTTTCGACTTCCCTGGCGGGCGCGGTTCTCGGTTTGAACAAGGGGGAGACCGTGCCGGTCGGATTGGTCACCTTACGCTGATTGAACAGCGGGGAAACGGGCGTTTTATTGTTCGTGTCCGGTCCGGCTTCCGGGTCTTGGTAATTCTTGGATACCTGTCCGGGCATGCGCTGGTTAACAACGCCGGGCTCCATCTCGTAAGTGTTGGTTGTGCGGTTGCCCTTGCCGAACCCGACTTTTTGCGACTGCGGACGCTGGCCCATCAGGTTGAGCATGTCTTTGAGCGTGATGACCGTCAAACCATGATCCTTGGCACTGTTTTCCATTTCGCGGTAAGCGTTGGACAGTGACTCGGAAGCCTCCTGACCGGGTTTATTCCCCGTGATCAGATAACGCGTGTCTTCGCCGATTTGTCCGACGAGAAACGCCTCCCGCGCCATTTTGCCATTCTCATCGATTATTTCACCGGTCAGGTCGTCGATATAGGCATCGACTTCGCCGCCGCACATTTTGATCAACATGATGGCCTTGTGCGGGTCGCTGACACCGTCACCGTCCAGATCAAGTCCGCTTGACAGGGCGACGTGAATATTCTGGCCCGGCTTCCAGACCGGCGTGTAAATCGCATCGCCGGGGATGATGGGGTTGATCAAAATGTCTTCCGTCACGCGGGCTTCGGCCGTATTGCCGTCGATGATTTTCGTGATCTCGATTTTCCCTTTGCTGGAATCGACGGAAATTTCCTTGGCATCCGTGGCATAAACGCTGAACGGCATCCGCGGGCGCAATCCGTGGTTCGAACCGAGGTTGACACGCACCATGGTGCTGTCGGAACTGACCCAGAGAATGTTTGCGCTCGTGTAAGTCGGCACGGGCGATTCCATTTCCGCAACGGTCGTCGTCAGGTTTTTGTTGATCTCCAAAATCTGCGTACTGCGAACATTGGCGGCATCTCTTTGCTTCGTGGCTTCGTCAATTGCGGCCGTCGCGTGGTCCGTGGTGACCTTGACGTCGTCCTGCAGCTTCTGATTGATTTCTTTGAATTTATCCAACTGATCGCGGTGATTATCCTGGGTTTTTTTCAGGTCGTTTCTAGCGGCATCCACCTGGTTTTGAAGTTCTTTGCGAAGTTCTTCCTTATTCGCATTGTGCAGGTTGATTTCCGTCAACTGCTTGGAATTGTCGTCGCTCAAGGTTTTGTTTTCGCTGACCTGATTCCTGTAGGAATCCGACAAGTCTTTCAGGGTCGAGAGAAAGGACGCGCCCTCTTTCGGCAGCGTCGGGGCGTAGGCTTTCAGTTGGCCGTCAAACGCGGTTTCAATATCCGCAACCGGCATGTTCGCGTCCGCATAGCCGATCATTTCCCGCAGTCTTCCCCCTTCGGTTTTCAGGGTGCTGACTTCGGTGGTCAACTGGGAGTTTTTCTGCGTGGCGTCGGCCAACTGTCCCGCGGCTTCCGTGTATTTCGACCGCATGACGACCGCGACAATGATCATGATCAACGAAAAGATGAGGAAAATGACCGTCCAGATAAGTAAGGTTTGTGATTCGCCACGAGCCATGATGAGTACGCTCCTCTGCCGCTTGCGGAATGACTGCGATTCCGTGAAAAGTTAAAAGGTGCTTATGCCTGATATTGTTGCGTCGATGCCGTCGTCAAACATGAACGAAGGAAAGTGCCCCCCGTCGCATGTTCCACTTCTGCTTCTGCAAAATATTGTCAACCCACGATTGCAGGTCCGCTTCCCCAACTGGAAAACCGACTTGCCGTATTATTTTGTCCGGAAAACTTCAATAGGTTTCAGTATTATCGATTCTAAGTAGGGTAATTTGGGTTGTCAACGAAAAACTTCAGGTGTAAACAAAATTCGGCCAAAATCGGGAACTTTCCGCGGTTTTTCCAAACAATCCCCAAATCACACGGAAAACAAAATTCGAATAAGGTTCGTTATTCCAACTTGATCCAAAGAAATTCGCTGCACAATATCGGTCAGCAAACGGAAACGGAATCATCACCCCTTTGACTTGACGACCGGGGCACGTTATAATTAAGCCCGTAATTTGATGTTTTGCGGCCCGCGATGAGGGGCCCCGACGGTGGGAGCCTGTGAACTTGGTCAGGGGAGAGATCCAGCAGCCATAAGCAGTCACTTTCAGGTGTTTGGGTCTCTCATCACGGGCCGTTTTTTTGCGGATCACCGGATTTTTCTGCGCCATAAAATGCGAAAAATCCCCGTGCGACTCTTGGGGTGGCACGGGGATTATCGTTCCCAATCAAGATCTAAAACGGATCTTGCGGCATGAAACGCGGAAAATGTGGAAGCTCCTTTTTCGGCAACGGCTGGCCGTACCGCTCGGCCCAATCGTCGCGGTCTTCGTCGCTGGCGTAATACTTCAGCCAGAGGACCGGATCGTTAACGCCGCCGGTGTGCGAGCAGTCCCAATGCAGGGCGCCGTTCCTCAGGTCGATTTTCTTTTCCCGCGACGGCAAAATGTCCTGGCAGATCAACTGATATAATTCGCGGTCGGACAGGTGATCGGTGAAATCCAGAACGATTTTCTTTTCGTAAAGCCGTTCGATCAAATCGTCCAAAATTTTCGGAAGGCTCGCGTCATCCAGTTGGCTGGGGTGCGGCGGTCGCAATTCCGGCTCGAACCACCGGTAGATCGGCAGCACGGGGGCCCGTTCCCACTCCAACATGGCGGCCAAGTACTCGTTTTCGTGACGCAACGAAATATGTTGAACATTGACCCGGCTGATCGATTCATCGAAATAGGGTTCCAGTTCCGAACGCAACTCGGCGTTCCGCAGTATCTCGTCCACATCTTCCGGAATGGTATTGTTGCTCATCTTTTCCAATCCCAGTCGCCGGGGATATGCGTCGGAAAACGCGTTCCCCGAATTGTTTGCCTGCTTCTTGCTCAACGCGATTTCGAATCGCGTTTTCGCTCCCCCTCGGAACCGGAAAAATGTACATCCGATCAGGTCATGATTCCGTCCCGAACTCTCAATCTCTCTACGAAGAGACTTTATCAGAGTTTGGGAAATCTTCAAGGTTTTTTTGCGGGAAGTTGGAAAAAGATACCACCTTACCGAAAGCTAAAACGCACAACCGGCACAACTTGTCTCTTTGCATTTTCACTAATTTGACCATCTATCCTTGTCGTGTTAAATCCGAGAAAGTTGCTGCGGTTTTACATGAAGCAAGCCGGGCGGGAACTATGCCGAAACATTAACGATGACGACACATGGGGTGTTATTGCACATTAATATCTTCATGGTGGTATACTCACTAAAGCGGAATCGGCAATGCGAACGGCAAGGGCTTTGGAGGCACGAGCTTTGGCCGCGTGCCTTTATTCTTCAAAATTTTCGATTTATCTATTGACAGCAGCTAATACAATGTCATAGAATGTGGCTATTACAACGTCATAGCCAATCGGCGCAGCGAAATTTTTTACAAGAAACAAAAGCCGGAATGAAGGCGGTACTCGCCGTAATGACGGGATGACAAGGTTGATGTCGATGACGCGATACCGTCATTGCGCTGCTCTCCATTCCGGCTGTTGTTTTCATGAGGGAGTAAACATTCGATGGCAAAGCAAAGCAAAAATACGCGGGGAATCCGCATCAGCCCCGGCGAAAAAGAATTGCTCGATATCCTGTGGGAGATCGGCGGCGGGACGATTTCGCAGGTGCACAAGCTGCATCAATCGCGGGGAAACAGCGTCGCCTACGGCACGATTCAAACGCGTCTCAACCGTCTCGTCGAAAAAGGGGCCGCCCGACGTGTCGGTTTTCCGGGAGAGTACAAAGCGTTGCTCAAACAGGAAGACGTGAGCGGCGGGTATTACGACACGATCGAAAAATTCTGCGGCGGCAGCATCGTGCCGCTGATGTCACATCTGGCCTCGAAACGACCGTTTGACGACGACGAAATCGCGTTGCTCGAACAGATCGTTTCGGAACACCGCAAAATCGACGGCGGAAAGGGGAAAAAATCATGACGCACGATCTTTTTGGGATGCTCGTTCGCATCAGCGTGATTCTCGCCGTTTCGGGAATCATCGCGTGGTGTGTACTGCGAATCACGCATTGCCGTTCGGCCCGATTGCACCGCGTCGTTTGGGGAATCGTGCTTTTGCAGGGCGTACTTTGGGTGCGAGTCCCGCTCGAACTGCCCGTGCTTGCACCTGAACCTTCGGCGACGGAAACGATGATGCAAGTTGTTGACAATGCAAACGGTGACCATGATATCATGAGCCCGGCACCATCGGTGAAAAACCGGCCCGTGACTGCTGCGGAACCATCGCCGAATTTTTGGCAACATGCGACACTTGTTGAAAACGTTGAAAAAACTGAAGTGAGCGCAACGACTGCACCAGTTACTCCACAAAATATTGTGCCGGTTGAAGCGACGCCGAAAATCGCGATGCGATTTGAAACGGTACTGTTGGCGGTTTGGGTTGCCGGAATGTGCGTCGTACTGTTGATGCGGGCGGTTTGCGTCGTGCGGGTTTTAGTGCAATTGCGAAACGCCGTGCCTGCTTCAAATCATGATCTCACCGAATGGCAAGCGATTCTCCATGACGCTGGCTTGAGGCCGAACAAAATTCGCATTTTGATCACCGAGCGGCTTGGCCCGGCGATGATTTGGCTGCCGACGGGGTATTGCGTGCTGGTGCCGCGGTCGCTTTGGGAGGAATCGGACGATGCGGTGCGGCGGGGAATTTTGCGGCATGAGCTTTCGCATTACACACATCGTGACGGGATTAAATCGACGCTCGCGTTTTTGATCGCCGCGATGCACTGGTTCAACCCGATGGCGTGGTTCGCACTGAAACGATTCGGTGACGCCGCCGAATGGCGATGCGACCGCGAAGCGTATGGCGACGAGCCGGACGCGGTGGTCGCGTTCGCGGAATCGATGCTCGCGCTGCACAAAACCGCCGACCGTTACGTCGCGTTTCTCCCGGCGTTCAAAAACCGCGATTTGACGGTGCGGATACGAAAATTACAGGAACATCAAACAGGAAAAAGGGAGTCGATCATGAAAAAACTGCTCATCACCGGATTCGCCGCGCTGCTGTTATGCGTTGGCGCTCTCAAAGTGACCCTCGTCGCCAAACCGGCGATGGAAGAGACGCAGCCGTCTCAAAAAGAAGCAAAAGTGATTGCTGAAGAAAAGCAAAATCAGGGGACGCTTGACCCGAATTGGGTTGAAATCAAAGGCAAGGCCGTTTTTCCCGACGGCACTCCTGCGGAACGTTGCGAATATATGCTTGCGGGACATGGTTCAACAAGCGGGAACGCGTTGAAAACGGATGATCAGGGCCGATTTTCCATCCGAACGTTTCCCGCGGAAAATTTCAGCTTTGCACTCCTGGATCCGAAAGGGGAATGGGCGACGCCGGTTCAAACGTTTGCATGGGAAAAGGACAAGGAAATCGTTTTCGAATTTGAGAAAGGAGTCAATATTGAAGGTACCGTGCGCGATGAAAAAACCGGTCATCCGATCCCCAATATGAGCATGACACTTTGGTGCATTGATGAGAACGAAAACACGAATTCGGTTATCTTCATGAAGGATTGCGATGAAAACGGCCACTTCTCGTTTTACGTCATGCCGCAAGGAACGTACCTCGTGACGGTCGGCATGGACACGAAATTCATGTTTATGCATCGTGATGATGAAAGTTATCCCTACGGAAAAAACGTGAAATTCGACGACAAAAACGACGTAACCACGGATTTCAATATTCCGGCGCCGTTCGTCGGACAAGTGCTTCGCGTGGATGGGAAGCCCGCCCCCGGTCTGATGGTCCATATTCTCAATTATCCGATGCTTAACAGATTTTCGCCGACGAGCGACCAGCAATCGTATTTCGTAACGACGGACCGGGAAGGAAGATTCCGCACATCGAAACGTCCGCAAAATGTCGTGATAAAAATGTTGACACATGGCATTCCAAAAGAAGCGTACATCAACTGGTTTGATGACGACTTGCCGAAAGACCAGGAAACGGTGTTTCAGCTTCGGCCATCCTGTGAAATCAAGGGGCGTCTTTTCGATGCCGCTGCGGACAAACCGTTGGCCAATCAACTCCTGTTTTACGGTTACTCCGACATAAACGATGCAAACAGGAGGGAGTTCACGCCGGACACAGTTACGACGGATGCCGACGGATACTTCGCGATCAGAAGAATTCCCGCCGATGTTCGCTATAATCTTTTCATCGTACCCGGACGCCAGGAAGGTTATGGCGGTGGACCGCATGAGCCGTATGTGGAAATCGCAACCGTCGTCCCCGAAAAGGACGGCGAAACCGTGGAACTCGGCGACTTCAAACTCGATTTGACGAACACGAAAACGTGGCCGAAACCGGCGGCCGCACGGATATTTCAGTCGCACAGGGAAATCGACCCGGAATACGTAACCATCAAAGGCAAGGCGATTCTCCCCGACGGAACGCCGGCGCATGGATTTAACGTTGTACTCCATACCCACGAAAGCAAGCCGATCGGTCGCGGCGGGATGGAGCAAAACATGATCGACGAAGATGGAACGTTCACTGTTCATTCTCTGAAGGACAGTGATTGCATGATTGCGATCTTCGACAAGGAGAACAAGTGGGCCGCGCCGTATCAATTCTTTTCCGTCGGTCAAACCGATCCCGAACAGGAAGTGACGTTCGCGTTTGAGCGCGGCGTAACTCTCGAAGGAACCGTCAAGGACAAGGAAACCGGCAAGCCGGTGGCGAATCAAATGGTTCGGCTGGTTCAATGCCGCGAAAGTGACAAAAGCATCGTCGATTTGCTCCCGTGGATATCCTTCGAACGTAAAACGGACAAAGAGGGGCATTACGCGTTTCAGGTCGTTCCGAAAGGAAAGTTTTTCCTGACGGTCGACAATGATTATGGCATTGTGACGGAGGATGTGAATATACAAAACGAAAAGAACCTTTCGCCCGAACGTTTGGAAGCCGCCAAGGCCAGGCGATTGAAACGTGCGGATTACGGCAAAAAAGTCGTGTTCGATGACGGGCCGGTCACGACCGTGGATTTCAAGGTCCCTTCGCCGTTTTACGGGCTCGTGAAACACGCGGACGGTTCCCGGGCGAAAAACGCATTCGTCCAGATTGTGGGCTATCAACGCTATTCACCCGATCGCAGCTCCTACTTCCTTGAAACGGACAACGGCGGCGGGTTCGTTTGCATCAAACGTCCGCAAAACGTGAGTGTGAAAATCGACGGCAACAACAGACGCGAGGTCTATATCAACTGGTTTGACGACGATTGGCCGCAAAATGGCCGTCCCGAATTCCAGCTTCGCTCCGCCTGCACCATCAAGGCGCGACTGCTCGACGCGAAAACGGGGGAACCGCTCAAAAATCAACTCTATTTGTATGGCTATTCCGACGTGAACAATCCGAAACGCAAGGAATTTTTCCCGGGGTTCGCGAATACGGATGCAGGCGGCAAGTTGACCATCAACGGCGTGGCTGCGGGGGTGCGTTACAATCTTTATCTCATTCCGGAGCTGACCCAGGTCATCGGCGACATGCACCGCCGACCTTACGTCGAGTTGAAAACGCTGGTCCCTGAAAAAGACGGTGAAACGATCGACCTCGGGGACATCGCCGTCGATTTGACGCAAACGATCGTCCCTCCGGTCAGTGAATTGGAAAGGCCGGAAAAAATGTATGAGAAATGGGCAAAAGAACTTCAGGAAGGAACCAAGAAAAATGCCCTGCTCGGCTGGGCTTCCGGCGAATATTACGATGCGTTGACGCAGCTTCTCGAAAAAGCGGAACGCGGAGAAGCCGGTTCGCTCAGTCAGGCGTTGGAGGCCTATTGCTTCGACATCAAACACTTGGACAAAATGACCGGTGAGGAAAAACAATCGTACGCCGCCATGAAGTCCCTCGAAAACAACCACCTGAGCCTTTGGGTCAAAGACCTGGGATTGAACCATTATTACGGCGACATTGATTTCAAACAACTTCGCGGCGAAAAGGATTCGCCGTGGAGCGTGCCGGCGGATGATCCGTCGAATCAGGGGGATTGGAAAAATTCGCCGACGGGGATCAACCCGAAAATTTTGGAAAATTTCCTCCGTGATTGTTTGCAGAAAAAGTAGGAAAAAATTTCAGAATCATGGCCGCCCGATCAGGTGCCAGTCGGCGGCACCGGGTCGCGACTGCATTTCGAGTATGACGAAGGCGTCGAAATACCGCGCCCGATCGACGACCTTGACGAGTACGTCGCGACCGGCCCAGGCGAAACCGTCGCCGTGCGAGTTGTCGATTCCCACCGCGTCGAGTTCCTCGTCATAACCGTAAGCCGCCATCGCGTGCATCCAACTTCCCGACGCCGCCCAAGACGGCGTCAGGAATGCAGAATGCAAAGTGCAGAATGCAGAATAATCCCTTTGGAGCTCGGAGTGTGGGACGTGGAGTGGATTCAATTCTGCATTGATTGCCGGGTATTGTTGAATTGTTTCCCCATTCTGCATTCTGCACTCTGCATTCTGCATTTGAATGATTCGCTGCGAGGTTCCGAAGGCGATGCTGAATCCGGCCTTGCAGGCGAGGTGAAACAGTTCGGCGTCTTGCGGCAGCGGAGCGACCGTGACGCGGTATTTTTTCGCGACGTCCCAAAACGGCGAATAAGGGGCGTTTTTCGCCTGTTTGCCGTAACGTCGGGCCCAGCGGTTCGAGGTTCCTTCATAAGGCGGCAGTCCCGGCGTGTCACAGGGCAAAACGCCGTGCGCCGCGATCATGGCGAGCATCGCGCCGATCGTCGCGCCGCCCGACCCGGTCTGGTCGGCCTCGTTTTTGCCGACGCCCCAGACCCAGGGGACGAAATTTTCGAACGGCGAAAGCTCGTAACGGTCGCCCAGCCAACAGCGAATCATCGCGAACGCGTCGACCGCCCGGGCCGTCGCGTGACCGGCGCAATTGTTCGCGTCCTGATTCCAGACGGTCAGCCGCCGGTAGGGCGAAAGGTCCGACTCGAACAAACGTTCGGCCATCCGCCACGGATGCGTCGTCACCGGATGTCGGGCCGCCTCTTCGATCATCGTAACCGCCTCGTTTGTCGACAGCACATTGGCGTCACCGACGGTTTCCGCGGCCCCGAAAAACCGCTCGAAATCCAATTTTTCCCGCTCGGCCAGCCAGCCGTTGAGATAGGGATTCGACATGGTCACCGCCCTCCTTTCGGGGCGGGTTCGCAAATCGACAGCCCGTCGGCTATCGCCTCGAAGGCCAACCGTACCTGTTCCGGCGAATCGATTTTTCCTTCGCGTTCCAGGACGGCAAGCTGTCGGGCCAGTTCGGTCTCCCAGGCCAGCCACGCGGCGGTCGAGCGTCGCGATACGGCGTCGAGTTTCTTCCGGGTCAGCACGCGCATTTCAACCCGGGCACGTTCCGCCGTCGTGATTTCCCCGTTTCGAATGCGGATCGCGATTTCGGTGAATGATTCGGCGAGTGCCGTTTTTTCCCGCACGAAAAATTCGGAAGCGACAAGCGGCGCGGTTTTTTGCGCAGCCCATTCGGCAAGCGATTCGAATTCGCGGCGAGGTTCGGGCTGCGGTTCCGGTTCGGGCTCCGGCGGCGGAAGCGGGACCGGTTTCGGCGTTTCACCGACGTTGAGTAGCGTATGCGTCACCATCTGCAATGTGTTGCCGTCACCGGCCGCGAGCACGAAATGATAGCAACCAACCTGTCGCGCGGCGAACACGAGCGTGCGGCCTTCGTCGCACACGCGGAACGTGCCCGTCGCCGCGTCCTTCGGCAGAACCTGCCAGGCGAATTGCATTTTTTCCGACGGCTGAAGCGCCGCGTCGTTTGTGTCATCCTGATTGCATGACTTGTCGCCCGGCTCGCAGAACGCGGTCGGTGCGATGGTTTCAACGGTCAAAACGACCAGTTCCCCGGCGGGGATTTCGTCGGGCCCCTTGATGACCGCCTGCCAATCGGCGCCCCAAACGGTCGAGGTCATCGCGGCCAGAATCAGCAAAAGACTCGCGGCCAACGCGGCCGGTCGTCCCAAAAACAGGACTTTTCGTTTTCTCATGAAAATGACTCAGCGGAAATGGTGATTGTGGTGACGGGAAAAATTTTGCATCAACGTTGCTCAACGGCTTCGCAGATATTGAACGACCTGAAGAATCAAACCAACGGCCGAGATGACCAGCATGGGGTTTTCAACCTTGGCCGTCTGTATGACCGCTGTATCGGTGCCGAGCGATTCGCCGATTTCGTAGAGCGAACGAATGCAATCGCGATGGTTATCCGCCGTAGCAGCCATGCTCCCCGACGCGGTTCCGGCGTCAAGTTGCGGGACGGTTTCTCCGCTTGAAACGCCGCACACTCCGCCAGCGAACGAAAGCATGTTGAAAAGAATTTTCCACGCGGTGTCGTTTTCGACGATTCGCAACGTGTAATACACGACCGCGTCGTCGACCGGGTTGACCGTTTTGGCCGCGAGTCCGGACAAGAGGGCGAGGTGGTCGAGCAACCAGGCCCGGAGCCGGATTTCGTTCTCCGTGCCCGGCCAGGTCTTCAGCGCCGTATTGATTCGGGTGACATAACCGTAAAGCGACCAGACGGCGGTCACCCGAGAGAAAAGATTTTTGACGATTTGCATGTGTGGCCTCCTGTTTGTCAAATGCGTTTACACAACATGACACACAGGTTATCGACCGCGATTCGTCAAACAAGGGCGATTTTTGGCCACCTGCCATTTCCGAATGAATCGCAGTACGTATTTTTTCGTCACTGCGATAAGAACGTTTTCTCAGCGCCGATTGATGTAGGTTTGCGAATCGGCGACGGTTTTTTGCACGATCAGGCGGAACACGGCGAGAAATCCCCAAACAAGGTTGACGGTGATGAAAATCAACAGCACAAACGTTTCGAAGCTCGTGTCGGTTCCGCCGTAGGCGTGCCGGCTGCCTTTGAAAATCACGTTGGCCCCGTACCACGTCATGATGATGGCGATCGACCCGAACTGGGCGCCGAGCATGACGCCGAAGTCGCCGTAATACCGCGCGACGCGTCCGTGCAGAACGGTCAGGTAAAACAGCAGCGTGACGAGGGCCCAAACCTCTTTCGGGTCCCAACCCCAGAAACGACCCCACGAATAGTCGGCCCAACGCGCCCCGAGTATCGTCCCGACCGCGATGAACAGCATCGTCCAGCGCAACATGCTGATGATGTACGGCATGATCGCCGCGGCACGATCGGGCATTTGCGGCGCATAGGTTCCGTCGGGCCGACGGATCGTGTGCCAGCGCCCGAAAATGCACATCCCGCACGCAACCGCGGCCAGCAGCCAGGCGATGGCCCCGGACGCGTAGCCGATGATGATGGCGAACACGTGCACCGTCAACCAGAAATTGCTGCGAAGCACGGCCATGAGCGGCCGGATGTTCGGGCTGAACGTCGTGTCGTTGAAATACGCGGCCAGTCCCGCGGCCAAAGCCAGCGCGGCCCCGACGATCAGGAACAGCTTGCGGTCAAGCAACATGTGCGACAGGGAAACGCCCGGTTTTACACCGGTTTGCGATGACTTCGCTCCGACGAAGGGGAACAGCGCGATCGTCAACACGAGCCGGGGCACCAGCCAGACGAGCAGCGCGATGCTGATCATGACGACGGCCAGGTCGATCGGGTCGTTCATCGCGATCGAATGTCGCACGATCTGCCAGCTCAACTGTCCGCCACCCGCCTCGCCATAACTGAGCAACAACACGTAGTACAGCGTGGCAATCGCAAGCACGACTCGCAGCGGCAGCATGACGAGTTGCAAACGCGCCAAACGTCGTTCGTCTGTGGCCGAAAGTTTGCCGAAACGCCCGCCCGTGTTGCCGGGCTGCGCCCCTTTCGGCAAGGCGGCCACGCGCCAGGCCCGCAGCAAGCGTTCGCCGAACAGCGGCTGGAAGGCGTACCAGATGCCGATCACCGCGACGGAAAAGGCCATCAGCACGATGGTCTCGAACATGTTCGTGACGGGCGCCCAACCGGTGATGTAGGCGCGGTAACAGGACCCGGTCAAGGTCACGGCCTCGGAAACGAGCAGCATCACGAAACCGCACCAGAACAACACGGCCTCAAGCGTTCGCCTGTTCCGACCGGGCGGCGTGAAAATCGACAGGAAAGCCGACACGATCGCCGAAGCGAGCAACAGCATGAGCGCCGCGGCGCTGGTGACCCACATGTAATAAAACGGTCGCAGGCGTTCGTAATTGGCCTCGGCCCGCATGAGCGATTCCGCCGGATACGCCGTTTTGGCCAGCAGTTCGTTGTCGCGGCGTTCCGTCGGCACGAGATCGCGACGCCATGCGGCAACCGACTCGGCGTTGGCCCGGAGATCGGCCGCGAAAGCCAGCGCGGCACGGTTGAATTTCTCAACCTGTTTCGCGACGTCGGCGGCATCATTCTTTGCGTTGTCTTTCGCGTACAAATCGCGGTATTCGAGATTGAGATAGGCCGTAGCCATATCGTGAAACGACGAACGGATCACGCGGTTCGGGTTGCCGTCGCGCACGACTTGCCCGATCAGTCCCAGTTGCGTGCCGTCATAAGTTTGCGGCGTTTCCTGCGGCTTGTCCTGCGGACCTTCCGGCAGACCCGGTATGGCGAAACGCCGGATCATCGCGTCCGAGCCGAACAGGAAGGTGTGCAGCGTCAGCCAGACGGGCATGCGCGACGTTTCGGTATATTCGCGCCCGAACATGTCGCGGCCCTGCACCGGGTAGGAGCGGTCCGTCTTGATCGACTCGGCGACCAGCGCGGGATAAATCTGCAAGGTGTTCGCACGAGGGAGCGAGTTACCGCAATCGTACAGCGACAGCCAGGCCGACTCGCACCACTGCCGCCCCTGCAGGAGCGAGTAATCCAATTCTTCCGAGATATCGCGCAACATGCGCAAACGTTCCGCGCTGAAACCGGCGCTGCGCGGGGCCGCCGTTCCGTCGAGGTCGAACACCGCATCGCGGAAACGCGAGCTTTCCAGTCGCAGGCGGTCGAAGGTCATGAGCCGGTCTTCGAAGGCGGCTTCGAGTTTTTGCGGCGTAACGGGCTTTTCCGCTTCGCCGTACATGGTCCGTTGCAGTTCGAGCGCCGCCTCGTTGATGTCACGACTCAGCGTTCCCAGTGCGTCGCCCCCGGAAAACGGCAGCGAAAGACCGATTTGCGAAACGTCGACCGGCAATCGCTCCAGCGTCAAACGCAAACGATACGCGTTCTGCATCTGGCGGTCCGCCTGCGCGAGCTTCATGTACAGTTGATACACCGGCAACGCGTTGGCCTCGTTCGTCAGGGTGCGATAGGCGTCATACGCGGCTTTGAGTTTGTCCGCGGCGGGCCCGCTCGTTTTCAACGCGGCGATGCCTTCCTCTCCCAGTTTTTCGAGTTCGCCGTCGTCCAGTTGACCGGCTTCCAGCTTTCGCCAGCGGTCGATCTCGCCCTGCAATGCGACCGCGTGTTTTTTCACCTGGTACGGTGAAACGTATTCCGGGCCGTCCCCGCCGAATCGCGGGTGACTGACCGGGGCCTGCAATTCCGTGCGCAAGCCGCTGTTTTTCAAGGGCAAAAACGGAACGTACTCCCACACTTCCGGCTCGACGAGCCACGAAAACACGAGTTCCGCGTCACGGAAAGACCTCGCCCCGCCGGAAAACTTTTCTCGCACCCGAGCCGCTTCCCGTTCGTTGAGCAGCTTGTCACCGGTCGCCTCTTCGAGCACGTTTTCGTCCGGCGCGAAGGTCGGCGAACTCCGGCCGCAAACCGCCGTGACCGTAATTCTCGCAAACGTCGTCAGCGGCACGACCCGCCCGTCGTAAAATACCGGCAGTTCCTCCCAGGCACGCCAGTCGAGCGCCCGCGATGAAACGCCGACCGCACTCGCGTCAAACGGCTCGGGCATCGCCGGCACTTCGACTTCCGGCGTTTCGATTGTCGGCAATACTTCCATTACCGCCGGCTCTTCCGGCGTTATATCCGTTGGCGTTGTTTCGATTGTCTCATCGACCGGTTTTTCAGCAACATCCGGTTTTTGCTCATCTTCGACCGTTTCGTCTTCGGGTTCCTGCGCATTGTCATCCGAATTTTGTGAGTCATCTTCCGGCGCAACGTCCGGTTCGCTTACCGAAGCGACTTCCGATGTCGTTTCAGGGGCTTTTTCCGTTGCGTCATCGTTCTTGTCTGAAACAATCGCTTCCGCGTTTTCCTGAGCCGTCACGGTGACCGGCGCAACGGCGTTGGTCGCAACGAGCGACGCCATCAGCAGCCCGATCAACGCGAACACGAAATGCCCGAACGCGAGACGTTTTTTCATGCGATTGCCTCCTTGCGGCGAATATTTTGTTTTTTCAGCATCCCGTCTCGCTGCGCCGCCCGTCTCATGCGTCATCATTCCGGACGTTTCAACCGGCGAACCGTTCCAAGGCGATAATCCGACCGGCTTGCGAATTTTCTTCGTGTAAAAGAACGCGAGCGTACCCAGCACGATCATCAGGCTACCGAGATATTTCAGCCCGCGGCCCGGATCGTAATTCGCCGTCAACGTCGAGGCGTACAGCGAATCGCGGGGCCGCGTGTCGCCTTCGATGAGATAGCCGCCCAGCCGCAACTGGTAATCCCTCATGCCCGGGTGGAACGGCCCCTGGTACGACGTTTGAAACACGCGATACTTTCGCCCGGTCAACTGATCGGAAAACATGCCCGGCTGGTTCATGCGGATCAAGACCCGGTCTTGCAGCGGTTCGCGATCGGTCGTATCGGCCTTGCGGTCGTCAATCGGGTACACGCTCACGAGGCTCGAAAAATGCGACGGCATGCCGATCCCCGGTTCCAGTTTTCGCTCGAACTTGTGCAGGAAGAGCGAAAATCCCAGATCAAGCCAGGCCAGCGGGAAGGTCACCGCAACCGTCCGGTTTTGGCCCGACACATAACCCACCTGGTGTTCCCGCAGTTCCACTGTCGGAATCAAAAAGGGCGTCTTCTGCACCCAATACGTTTCGTCGCCGACCCCGTCGACCCGCACGCGAACCTTGACGCACGGGACGCCCGCCATGGACCGACCGGTCGGGTTCTTGTACGGTTCCGCGACCAGCTTCAAGCCGGGGTAATCCTGCGGCTCGAACCCGTCGACGACGACGTTCCAAACGGAACGGTCATGTCCGTCCAGCGCCAGCACGTTCCGGTCAACCGACATTTCGCCCGACTGCGAATATTGACGCCCGTCCCAAAAACGGTAATACAGCTTTTGATCGCGACCCTGCATGAGATCAAGCCGCGGTTTCATGGCACGTTCGAGCGGCATCGAAGGCGGCTGTCCCGGCTGCCCTTTGATGACGGCGTCCGGGTCGAACAGGTACATGACCTGCATTCCCAACGCATCGGGCACGGTCGAACTCAGCGGCTGGTCGCCGACCAGCGCGATCGAATACGGCGTCCCGTCTTCCCGCGTCACGGCGAGCAACATTTGCAGATAGTCGGGGAGAAATCGCGGCATTTCGACCGACAAGCCCGTCTCGCCGATCTTCATGCGAATTTTTGCGTTGCATACCGCGAGCCTCTTGTCGAGCTGTTCGATTTCGGTCTCTTTTGCGGCCAGTCGCGATTTGATTTCGGCGGCTTCCGTTTCGTCGTCCGGGGCGAGTTGCCGCACTTTGAGCGCGGCCGCTTCGTATTCGGCCTTGTCTTTCGCCATCAGCGCGTTGTTGAGCTGCATGCCGAATTGCGTTTGCCGCTTGATCAATTCATCGACAGGAATCACGTGATTTTCGCCGCCGACCCGCATGATGACCACGCCCCAAACGCCCGACGGTTTTTCCCGCGTCATTTCGAGAAAGGCCGTCGTTTCCGCGTTCGATTTCGCGAGCCGGTAACTGATCCGCTCGTTGGGACGCGACGCCAAATACGTGTCATGTCCCCGCGAATCCCCTGCCGCCTGCCCCAGCGTCAGGTCATACGTCGCCCAAACGGGCGCGGCGTTTTCCGATTCAGGCTTTTCCTTGGGCGCGTCATCGTCCGTTTTCTTCGGCGCCGCGATCGTCTGCACGCGCAGCTTCAGCGGTTCCGCCGGTTTCAACCGCGAGTCGGCCATGTAATCCAGCAAGTCGACCCTAATGCCGTCTTTTTCATACACCGTCCCCTTGCTGCGCCGGGCGTGTTGCAGGGGTTTGTAAACCCAGTCCGTCGGGGCGGGTATTCCCAAAAACCATGGCGTTTTTCCTTCCAGCCAGTTCGATCTCGTATCATATTCCCGCCAACTCATCGGGCCGAGGGTCACGGAAATGCGTTCCCGGCGATTGAGCGCGAGTGCGTCGAGCTCCTCCTGCAACCCCGGAGCGGGCGGCTTGACCTTCGTTTGGTCGCGTTGCGACGCCAGTTTTTCGCGTGCCCAGCGTTCATGCACCGCTTCGTCGGACTCGTTTGTTTTTTCGTCGCTCTTGCCGACATCATTGGGCGGTTTACAAAAGTCGATGATTTCGAGGTCGATTTCGTCGCCGGTCGTTTTTTGCGCAAAACGTCCCAGTTCGCCTTCGTATACGGTCAGTTGCGCTTCGATCCCATAACGTGACGTGACCCAGCAACCGATCAACAGGATCAACACACCAAGGTGCGCGACGACGAACGGCACGTGTCCCCGGCGCCATGGCAACCGGGCCAGCATCGCGCAGAGTACGTTGAAGCCGAACAGCGCGAGCAGCGCATCGAACCACCACGAGCGGTAAATCGCGAACAGCGAAACGCCCGGGCCGTACTTGTTTTCGACGAAGGTCGCCCAACCGAGCACGACCATCAACAGCAGCATGAGCACAATCGCGATGACCATCGAGCCGCACCAGTCCAGCGCCGTCATGACGCGGTTCGTCGGGCCGCCGGATGGCCGCGACAACGCTTCCGAAAGTGCCGCCGAGGTTTTTCCCGTCGTGTCGGCTTCGAGTTCGCCGGCGATTCCTTCGTCGAACGCCGCGTCAATCGCCTCGGTCAACGCGGGGCTGAGTTCCCGCCGCATGTCCTTTTCGTGCAAATCGCCCATGTGGACACGCTCGTCCCGCGGCGTTGCGTCCAGATGTTGCCGGTTGGCGTTTTGCTTCGACGGGTTCTTTTTTTTCTTCGACATATTGATTTCGCGTTTTGAAGGATGGGGATTTCACGCAAAGTTGCAAAGAAGGCAAAAGTTCAAAAACCGAGACGTTAGGCCCAGTATTCGACCGCGTTTCGGAAAACGGCAAGACCGTCGCCCGGCGCGGCGGGGTCACGGTCGTCGAGCCGCGTCCAGTGCGGGTGCTGCGTTGCAATGATGTGACGTTCCGCGTGCGGCATGAGCCCGAACACGCGACCGGTTTCGTCGCAAATCCCCGCGACGTTTCCCTGGGCGCCGTTCGGGTTGTCCTCCGCGACATATTTCAGTACGAGTTGGCCGTTCCGATCGAGAGTTTCGAACGTTTGCGCATCGCGTGCCATGAATCGGCCTTCCGCATGCGCAACGGGAAGATACATCGACGAAATTCCCTTGAGGAACACGCATTTTTCCGACGTCACGTTCAATCGCACCCAGGCGTCATGATACAGCCCCGACTTGTTCCAGTCGAGCGTCGCGGGCGAGCCGGCCGCGTCGTCTGCGAGCAAAATGCCCGACTTGATCAAAATCTGGAAACCGTTGCAGATGCCGAGAATCAGTTTTCCGGAGTCTTTGAACCGTGCCATTTCGTCGGCGAGATGGTGCTTGATCTGGTTCGCGAGAATTCGCCCCGAGGCGATGTCGTCCCCGTAACTGAACCCGCCGGGAAAGCAAAGTACCTGGTATCGCTCCAGCAAAGCCGGTTGCTCCAGCAGACGGTTGATGTGCACCTGTTCGGTGACCGCCCCGGCCCGCTCGAAGGCGAACGCCGTCTCATTGTTGCAGTTGACCCCGGGGGCACGCAAAATCAAAACATTCGGTTTCATGATTGTTCAAATTCAATGGTTACTGTTGATCCGCTTTTGTCCACAGATGACGCAGATGGCACAGATGTTTTTCAATCAGGAATTCTTATCTGTGTCATCTGCGAAATCTGTTGATAAACATCATTCTTTGATTCGAAATTTTTGTTTGAGTGCCCGGACGTCTTCCGTTGATTTGCTGTTGACAAGAAATTCGCAACGGCCATCGACCATGGCGACGTTCGCACCGCCGTCATGATAACTGCCGATGCCGAGGATTCCTGATTTGGCCGCAACGACACCATGCTCCAACGCTTCGACCGGCAAATCCATCGGCGCCATCCAACAGACGCCGACCGTCGATTCGACGACCATGACCGTGTCGGCATGGTTTCTGGTGACATCGTTCATTGTCGTGCATTCGGAACCGGGAAACAAGGTCTCGGGGCCAACGACGATCTGATAGGCCGTTATCGTGGTTTCCCATTTTTCTCTGGCGTCTTTGTTCCACTTGAAATGCTTGAGACTTTTCGGGCAGGAAAACGTTTTGGGCATTTGATCGTGAAATTGCCTGTTGTGTTCACTGTCCCACGGCTCATCCCATTTGATTTTTTTGTAAAGATCGTCTTGCTCAAGGAATGGCAAAAGAAGCGTACGCCAACTGTGTAACGGTTTTCCTTCGTCATCGACAGTATACGCCGGAGGCAATGTCCCATATTGTTCGCGGTAATCATACATGGCGAAAGCGATTTGCTTGATGTGATTCGGGCAGTCTCTATGATGCAATGCAGTATCCAACGATTGAATCACCGGCACTACAAAAACGACCACAAATAAAACGCCGATAACAAAGATAATGCAAAGCTTCCTGCGCCGGGCACACACAGGGCATTTCTCATTCGTTTTGGTTTCGGACATGATCGGTTCCTTTTTTTATCCACAGATAACGCAGATGGCACAGATGTTTTAAATCAGGGATTTTTATCTGTGTCATCTGTGAAATCTGTGGACAATAAAATCAATTGATATACCGTTTGTATTCAAGCTGTGATTTTCCAAAATTCAACAAAAGTGCTTTGGAAAATTTTGTCGCTTTCAAATAATTGAGGACTTGCGCGGTTTCGGTCCCTGACAATTCTTTCAATGCCTTGAGTTCGACAATGACATTTTCATAACAAATAAAATCGGCACGAAATGAAGTATGGAGTTGATGTCCTCGATAAAAAACGGGGATCACAACTTCTCGCGTATAGGGAATTCCTCTTTCCTTGAACTCCCATTCCAACGCATCCTGATAAACACTTTCCAGAAACCCCGCGCCAAGTTCATTATGAACCATCATCCCGGCTCCAATAATGGCAAAAGTCTCCGGGTCTCGTTGGTCCATGATGGTTCCTTTTTGTTCTTTGTTGTCCACAGATTTCACAGATGACACAGATAAGAATTCCCATTTTAAAACATCTGTGACATCTGCGTCATCTGTGGATAATAAAAAAAATTAAAAATCGAGTGGTCGTTTCCAGGCACCGTGCAGGGCGTCGATCGGTTTGTTAATCACGGGTTGGTTCGCCGATTCGATGACCAGTTGCGTTTCTGTGGTCACGGCACCAAGCTTTGCAAGCGGGACATTCGCCGCGTTCAGCGTTGCCTCGAATTTCGCGGCGTTTTCCGGCTTCACTTCGCAAAGGAAGCGGGTGTTCGATTCGCTGAACAGTTTGATCATGTCCAGCGTCGATTGCCGGTCTTTTTCTTCCATCGCGTTCAAATCGACGTCGTGCGGCACGGCGTCGAGCGAAACGTTCGCGCCGAATCCGCCGGCGAAGCACATTTCGGCCATCGCGACGGCAAGTCCGCCTTCGCTCAAATCGTGGCACGAACGGACGAGGCCGGCTTTGATCGCGGCGTGCAGGTTGTCGAAAATCGATTTCGCGAGTTTCGCGTCGACTTGGGGAACGTTGCCGCCGGTCAAATCGTTGACCACCGCGAGGTGCGAGCCGCCGAGTTCGTCTTTCGTCAGGCCGACGATGTAAATCAGGTTGCCCGGCGTTTTGAGGTCCATCGTCACGCATTGACGCACGTCGTCGACCTGACCCATCGCACTGATGAGCAGCGACGGCGGAATCGAAATCGGTTCGCCCCCTTCCGGACGGAATTCGTTGTTGAGGCTGTCCTTCCCGCTGACGAACGGCGTGCCGAACGCGACCGAATAATCATGACACGCCTGCGCCGCACGGACGAGCGAACCGAGCGTTTCGGCACGTTCGGTGTTGCCCCAGCAGAAATTGTCGAGCAGCACGATCGTCGACGGATCGCACCCGACGGCGACGGCGTTGCGGATCGCCTCGTCAATCGCGCTGGCGGCCATGTGGTACGTGTCGAAATCGCCGTAATACGGATTCATCCCGCACGAAAGGGCCAAGCCCCGCGTCGAATCGATCCGCGGCCGAATCACCGACGCGTCGCCCGGCCCGTCGTTGTTGACGCCGACCAGCGGCTTGATGACGCTACCGCCCTGCACCTCGTGATCGTATTGTCGCACGATCCAATGTTTGCTCGCGACGTTCGGGGCGGCAAGAATTTTCAACAATGACCGCGTGTTGCAATTGTCCGCGTTGTTTTCGCCGAGTGCCCTGTCGGTCGTGCGGTTGACGAGCGAAGGCTTGTCCCACGCACCGTCTTTTTTTCCGAGCGGCAATGATTTCGGCGGCTCGTACACGGCGTCGCGCACGACGGGCGGGCGGCCCTTGTGCAAAAACGTCATGTCGAGATCGGCGACGGTGGTGCCGTGATATTTCAGGTGCAGGCGACCGATCGGCTTGTAGGTGCCGAGCACGACGGCTTCGACCCCTTCGCTGTCGCAGAGTTGTTTCAGTTCCGCCCATTTTTCCGGCGGCACGGCCAGCACCATTCGCTCCTGCGCTTCGGAAATCCAAATTTCCGTGTAATTGAGCCCTTGATATTTCAGCGGCGCGTTTTCGAGGTCGACTTCGGCCCCGATTTTTTCGCCCATTTCGCCGACGGCACTCGAAAAACCGCCCGCCCCGCAGTCGGTGACGGCGTTGAACAGGCCGCGGTCGCGCGCTTCGAGCAACACGTCGAGCACCATCTTTTCGGTGATCGCGTTTCCGATTTGTACCGCCCCGCCGGAGATGCTGTCGCTCTCGCTGGTCAGTTCAGCGCTGCTGAACGTCGCGCCGTGGATTCCGTCGCGCCCGGTGCGGCCGCCCATCGCGACGATGAGGTCGCCCGGCTTCGTTTCGTTGAACGACATGTCATGCGGAATGATGCCGACGCTCCCGCAATAGACGAGCGGGTTGCCCATGTAACGGCGGTCGAAATAGACGGCCCCGTTGATCGTCGGGATGCCCATCCGGTTGCCGTAATCGCGCACGCCGGTGACGACGCCGCGCATGATGCGCTGCGGGTGCAGCATTCCCGGCGGCAGGTCGTCGGGCGGCATTTCCAGGTCGCCGAAGCAGAACACGTCGGTGCTTGCGATCGGTTTGGCCGACATGCCGACCCCCATCGTGTCGCGAATGACGCCGCCGATGCCGGTGTTCGCCCCGCCATAAGGCTCAAGTGCCGA
>JAVBQX010000124.1:0-16127 GCA_031548645.1 Thermoguttaceae bacterium | reverse complement strand
GGGTTCCACCAGCGGTCGAACAGGAACACGTAGCTGGCGAACTGCAAATTCAATCCGACGCTGCCGGCCCCGTAACTCATGAGAATGACGTGGCAGTCCGGGTCGTCACGGAATTTTTTGATGACGCCGTCGCGTTGTTTCGAGGGAATCCGACCGTGATATTCGACCGGGTGATAACGCGACAGGCGGTCGCGCAGCTTGGTGAGCGTTTCGACCCACTGGCTGAAAATGATCGCCTTGCGACCGCTGGCCGCCACCTCGTCAAGATCGGCGAGCAGCCGCTCCAATTTGGCGCTTTCGTTCGTCGCGGGGTCGAAATTGCAGATCTGTTTCAGCCGCAGAACAAGCTCAAACACGTTTTGAATCGTGAGCGAATCGCCCATGTCGTTGAGCCGGAGCGTGCCGTCCTCTTCGGCCTGGGTGTACGCGGCTCGCTGGGCCGGCGTCAGGTCGAGATTGGCGTCGCGGATCATTTTCGGTGGCAGGTCGGTCAACACCTTGTCCTTCGTGCGACGTAAAATGTAATCGCCGACCATCTCGCTCATCGTCGAGGGTTTCATGCCCGTCGAAAGATAGCCGGGCGAGAGAAATTCGAAAATGCCGACCAGATCGTTCGGCGAATTTTCGACCGGCGTGCCGGTGAGGGCCCAGCTCCGGCTTCGCGAAAGCGAACGCACCGCGTGACTGGTCGCGCTGTTCTGGTTTTTGATCCGTTGCGATTCGTCGAGCACGACCAGGTCGAAATGCGGCCCGCCCTGACTGCGGGGCAGGTCGTAATATTCGAGGTCGCGGTTGAGCAGTTCGTAATTCGCGATGCGCACCGGCACGTCGTCGAGTTGCCAGAGCCATTTGCGCCGGGCCGGATTGCCTTCGATGACCTGCACGTTGATTTCCGGCGCCCATTGGGCGAATTCGCGCTGCCAGTTGGTCACCAGCGGCTTCGGACACACAAGCAGCGTGTTGCGGAGTTCGCCCGAACGCAGGAGCAGGCGGATCGTCGTGATGGCCTGCATCGTTTTGCCGAGTCCCATTTCGTCGGCGAGGATCGCGCGGTGGGCCCCAAAAAGAAAGGAGATGCCGGAGCGCTGGTACGGGAACGGCTCAAACGGCATCTCCAGGGTCGGTTGCCCGAGTATCGCTTCAAGCGGCGGCTGCAACAGGTAGTTGAGCCTGTCTTCCAGCTTGATCGCGTCCCGGGGAACACAAAAGCGTGTGTATTGTTTCGGCGGTTCCTCGCTTCCGCCTTGATCGTTTTTCGGTTGGTCGTCAGAGTCGGACGAATTTACCAAAACACCGGAATTTATTTCGCTCCCCGTTTTTTTTGTCGGCGTAATCCGTTCCTGTTGTTGTGCGAAGAAAAAGCTGCGGACCTCGACCCGAACACGGGACGGTATTGGCATTGATGCTACCGCCACTCGTGAGCGAACCGCCACGAGCGATTGCGTTGCGATTTTGCAGCCGCTTATGATCTCGGCGTTCCAATTGATATCGGATTCGGAACGTACTTCGACGGGAATAGTAAAATTTCTGACGGAATAAATCGATACGCCGCCGATATCGTTGGCGCATCGCCTGAAGACGTCGCCCGACACAATGCCCGGAGAAACCTTCGTTTGGTCGGCCTGCCATGCGACCGGCTCAAGCCGTCCGCTCGATGGAAACGCCAAATCGGGCAAATCATTGGTTGTTGCCATGCTTATGCCGCCTTTTGCGCCTCTTCGATGGCGAGGCGGATTCGCTCAAACGGTTCGAGAAAATCGATGGCCTGCGAAACCGCTTTGAGTTCGTCCACAGTTTCCAAGGCCGGGCGAGCTGTCAATTCCGGAACAGCCAATCGATATCGACCGACAGCCTGTTCCGACCATCGCGCAACAGTCAGACCGGGAATTGAGGCGATTGTCGCAATAACACTGTTTTTTTCATATTTGACGGAATTTTCCGCGTCAAAAACCTGAATTGCATTTTCAGAATGGCAGTCCCCGGAAATGCCGACAACCGGTATTTCTATAAACTCCTGAACTGATAACACTAGCGACTGATTTGTGATGACGATGACGGGTTTGATTTTGGCTTTCTCAATGAGAATTTGTGCAATTTGTTCACCATAGAGAAACGCGTCAAGTGTCGCGCCGTAAAGAATTTCCTGCGCTCGATTTGCCCTAACCGGTGTGGTACAATGAAATTCCGCAGGACGCCCCAAATGATTCAGGATAAGATATCCCCCAATCAGCCCGAGTCGCGGATTTTCCACAACCGTTAAAAACCCAAAATATTTGGCAGGATCAATCGACATAAGATAATTCGTTTTGCTTATCAACCGTATGATTTGTCAAGACTTAGGCGAAGTCATGAAAACAAAATCGGGTAGTTGCCCTGGAGACTTTAATTATCGGTTTTTTCGTGACAATCACTCAAGACGACTGACTCGAATAATCCATTAGCCAAATTTTTCTTCCAAGCCTCCTCATGTTGCGATAACATTTTTTCATTCGACTTGTTCGGAAACATTAATATGGCAAGATGGGTCTTTGCGATTTTTGTCTTTATTTGCGGCTACAGAACAACGCCGCTGGCCGGGTCGAACGCAATGCCATCGGTCAAATGCGAGACTAATTTAAGAATCCGGATCAACGTGTCAGGGTCAAGTCGTTCGGCCATGTCAAACTCGTCGGGCTCGTCCACCGGCATTTCCCGCGCTAGATTTTTGACAAAACTGCTGTGACGCGGAAAGTTCAATTTTGGGGGGAATCCCGCCTTCGCCGTGGGAACGTCGTGCAACTGTTCAAAATGCCGCAATTCGATTTTTGCGAAAAAATTTCGCGACCGGTCAATTTTTTTTCGCTCTTTGGCCGACAATTCGTGTCGTTCGAGTTCGTCGGCCAAAGCGGCGAATTCGGCGGCAATTTCATCGCCCTCGAAGTATTGAATTTCGACCGCCGCATTGTCGTTCGGGGAAATAACGGTCAACGATTCAAGCCAGCCGTCAGCGTCGGAGCGGAGATTCGTGATTTCAAGACAAACGCCCTGTTTTTGAAGACATCGTGCCGTTTCCGAAGCCGTCGGACGTTGCGAACGGTCGAGCATCACCAGGTAGGTTTCTCGCCAGCAATAGCGGTCGTCATCAAATATTGACATGCGTTCCTCCCGGTTTGTGTCAAACACGGTTCCGGCACTTGTGCGGTCTCGACCGCATACAAATCGAATGCCAGGCATTATACCACAAATTCCGTCAAATCGACACGGTGAACTTTTCGAAATACGAGCAAAAATTTCTCGCGTATGCCGAAAAAAACTTTTTGACTACAATTTCAGTTGATTAATTGAATCATATTTTCAGCAAATTACTAAAAAACGAAAAATTTTTACACAAAATTGTCTGACCCTGACTACACTTTCTTGCAGTGTGTTTGGTAAAATGCTAATCTTAAGCAAGAATGTCATAAAAAAGCCGAGTTTTTTCAGGAATTGCTGGATTTTCAGAAACATTCCTTTGCGGATTCGTAATACAATCAAGCGATCGAAATCCGGGTACGGTTTTCGGTTTGGTTTTTCGCGTGTTTTTTGGGAGGGCCGGGTAATGTTGCGTCAATACAGTTCAAAAAAGCGTTTATGTTGTGTTTTAATAACGCTTTGCGTCACTTCGACCGGCGTTTTTCTCCAGGCGTCCGACCTGAGTGAAATATTATGGGGCGGTCGCGGTTCGCGAACAACGGTATCCGATCCTTATGTCCCACCGGCACTTGCGACGGAAACGCCGGTCGTACCCGTGGCGGATTCGACGGTTTATACCACATCGCAAACGCAGTTGATGCTCGGTTCACCCGATGCCATAACGATCCCTCGGGGCGGCGTGGTCGCAAGCAACGGTGTTGCGACAAATGGCGTTGTTACATCGGGTTACGTCGTACCGAATCAAGTCGTGACTTCGTCCGGCGTTATTCCCGTTGTGCAGACCGCACCCGCTCAACCGACCGTTGACTATGAATGGTCCTACTCGACAATCAAAGACGTAAGCTACGAACCAGTTACCGTTTACGACCCGCGACTTGGCGGCTACGTCACGACGTACCAAGAAAAACAGACGGAATCCGTGCTGCCTTGGCTGCACCGGAAACAGGTTGTCCGTTACAAACCGACCACCGATGTGCCCACCATTCCCGCTGTCAGCAACACGGTGGTTCAGCCGGTCAGCGACACTTCCCAAACACGCATCGTCAATCGTTTGTTCCCGGTCAGCACTGTGCCTTCCCCCCCGGTACAGGCTGTTCCGGTGCAAACGATCCCTTTGCAGCCGATGTCGACGACCACTTACGCTTCGGAACCGATCACGTCCGCTACGCTTTTGCCCGGCGGAAGTTCGCAAATTCAGCCGGCCTCGTCGACCGTGATGCGAACGAGCGGCGATTTGCCGGTTGTGCCTGCGGTCACCATCGCGCAACCTGTGAATACCGCGGGAACAATGAGCACATCCCCGGTCGTCCCGGCGATTTCGGGCAGTCCCGCTTCGACGCCGATTCCAAGCCGCCTTGCCGATCTCCCGCCCACGTTGCCCGATGTGGTTTCCCCTTCGGCTCAGCAGGTTTTGTACCCGCTTGGACAGGCCAATCAAACGGCGACACAACAGCCGACTCTCGCCCCCACGAGATCGGAGCAAGCTCCCGCGACGCAGGAAAATGCCGTTGCGCAGCCGTTGAGACTGCAAGACAGTCTTTCCGCGACGGAAAAACCACATGCCGTCGAATTGCCGACAGGAGCCGCCTTGCCCCTTCCAACGCAGCCGGCCGGTCAGCCGCCGGAAACGCCGGCGCAAACCGCCCCGACGGAAACGCCCCCGCGTTCCGATACGACCAACAGCGGCATTCCGCTCCTAAAACCCAACGATCAATCGGCGGCAACAACATCGACGCCAACACCCGGTTCATCGCAATCGGTGTCGCGCCCCGCGACACAAACGCCCTCCGCTTCCGGCACACGACCGCCGCTGAGCGTTTCGCCGACCCGGATGTCGCCCCTGTCCAACAATTGATCCGATGATTTGCACCAGCCCCAAGCGTCAGCGCGGGGTGATACCAACGTAATACGATGCCCAATCTTATCCTGGGAATTTTCCGAACCTTGGTTCGATGACTTTGTATTTTTGATATAATGCAAATATCTTTACAGCGTCATCATTTTTCCCGGCACGAAATTTCCCATGACTTTCGCAAACACCCTGATCAAGGCTTCGGCGGGATCCGGCAAAACCTTTCAACTGAGCAACCGCTACCTGCAACTGATCTTTCGCGGCACGGCGCCGGAAACGATCCTCGCGACGACGTTCACCCGGAAGGCCGCCGGCGAAATTCTCGACCGCATCCTGGAGCGACTCGCCAAAGCGGCGACCGACGAAGCCAAGCGGCACGACCTTTCGAAATTCGTGCTGACCGGCAATCGACAAGGCGAAATCCTGTCCCGCGAGGAAGTGCTCGCGACGCTGGCCCGGCTCGTGCGGAATATTCATCGGCTGCGCGTTTCGACGCTCGACAGTTTCTTCCAGCAAATCGCCGCGAGCATGGGCCTCGACCTCGGCATGCCCACCGGGTGGCTCATCATGGAAGAGGACGACCGCTCGCCGCTCTTGCTCGAAGGCATCCGCACGCTGCTCGAACAGCTTGGGAAGGACAGGACCGTCGAGCTGATGTACCTGCTTTTCAAGGGCGAAAGTCGCTCGACCGTCACGCGGGAAATCAACGCCCTGCTCTCCGATCTGGCCGCGGTGTACGACGAGTCGTCGCCGGACGCGTGGCGGCAATTGCAGCGGGCGCGGGAAATGGCCGAAGGCGAAATCAAGCGTCTGGTGTTCGATCTCGCCCAGGCGGAAATCGCCGTGACGCAAAAGCGCGAACCGAACAAGAGCATGCTCAAGGCCCGCAATGACGATCTCGCAACGATTCGCGACGCACTTGATGCCGGGCGACCGGTGCCCTGGGAGTCGCTCGGCGGCAGGGGATTGTGCGCGAAGGCCTTCGACGGTTCCTACAAATACGGCCGGGCCGACATGCCCGATTCGCTTTGCCGGGTCTACGACGCCATCGCGCAGCAGGTTCGCGCGACGGTCATCAACCGCCTGGCCGTGCAGACCGAAGCGATGGACGACCTGCTCGGCGAACTGACCGTGATCGTCGACGCATTGAAAAACCAGCGGCGACGCTTCGATTTCAGCGACATCACCAACCGGCTCGCCCGGGCTTCGCTCGACGGAAAATTCGGCCAGATCACGCACCGCATCGACGCGAACACACAACACCTGCTGCTCGACGAATTTCAGGACACCTCGCCGAACCAATGGCTCGTGTTGCGACCTTTCGCGAAACGCATCACGGGCTCCGCCGCGAACAAAGACAACGCAACGCACGCGGATCACGAATCGAACGCGTTGCCGGAACCCTCGTTTTTCTGCGTCGGGGACGTCAAGCAGGCGATCTACGGCTGGCGTGGCGGCGTGGCGGCGATTTTCGACGCGATCGAAACCGACCTCGGTTCGCTCACGCACGAATCCCTCGACAAAAGTTACCGGAGCAGCAAGCCGGTGATCGACGCGGTCAACGAGGTGTTCGGGAATCTCGGGAGCAACGCGGCGCTGCATGACGACGGAAGCGACCCGAAAAAGGCCGCCGACGTCGCACCGCTGACCGAAGCGGCGGAACGCTGGGCACGGCGTTTCGAGTTGCACGAAACGGAACGGACCGAACTGCCGGGCTTCTGTTCGATGCGGACCTCGATGCTGCCGGAAGAAAAATTCGACGAGAACGGCGAGCCTGTCAAACCGACCGCCGAAGACCGCGAACAGGCCCACCTGCGTTACGTCATCGACGAAATCGTCAGACGGCACCGTCAATCGCCGACCGCGACCATCGGCGTGTTGACCCGGACGAACCGGATGGTGCAGCGGATCATTTTCGGCCTGCGCAGCGAGGGAATCGAGGCCAGCGAAGAGGGCGGCAACACGCTCGACCAGTCCCCGGCGGTCGAGCTGATCCTTTCGGCGTTGAGTTTGGCCGATTATCCCGGCAACCGCGTCGCGTGCTATCACCTGGCGCACTCGCCGCTCGGGGCCGCGCTCGGCGTGACGCCCGGCAACTGCCGCGATGAAAAAGCCATGCAAACCGCAGCGCTCCGCATCCGCGACCGGCTCATGATCGAAGGCTATTCCGCCGTTTTGCACGATTGGGTCGCGCAAATCGCGACCTCGTGCGACGAGCGCGATCTCGGCCGGATGATTCAATTGCTCGAAATGGCCGCCGCCTATCAGCGAAAAGCGAAAATCCGCACGACGCCGCTGATCAACCTGGTGCGTGCGAAAGCGGTCGAAAGCCCGTCCGCCTCGCCGATCCGCGTCATGTCGATTCACAAATCGAAGGGCTTGCAGTTCGACATCGTCGTCTTGCCGGAACTTGAGGCGAAACTGTCCGGCTCACGGACGCCGAAAGTCGTGGCCGGTCGCAAAGACCCGACCTCGCAATTTTCGGCCGTGCTGGCCTATCCCGCAAAAGCCGTGCGGCAATATCTGCCCGAACGGTTCCAAACGATCACCGCGCAAAACGAAACCGAACGCGTCGAGGAAACCCTGTGCGTGCTGTACGTGGCCATGACCCGGGCCGTGCATGAGCTGCTGATGATTTTGCAGCCGAAAGCGGAATCGACCGCCGCGAAGAAAGGCGACAATGTAAACGATGGTGACGAATCGTCG
Source organism: Thermoguttaceae bacterium (assembly GCA_031548645.1). Lineage (GTDB taxonomy): Bacteria > Planctomycetota > Planctomycetia > Pirellulales > Thermoguttaceae > WRMR01. The sequence goes on along the minus strand of JAVBQX010000124.1, from coordinate 8,398 downwards.
AAAAAAGGCGTAAAATTCGCCCGAACGATGGCCGGCGTCCTGCACGCGCAGCTTGCATCGACCGAATCATTGGCCGTTGAAGACGCCGAGTTGTATTGCAATGACAAAGGGCGCCGCGATTGGGCCGTCTTGCAGTTCGGGCATGTTTCCGGGGAAACGACGCAAGACGCGCCCGCCGTTTCACCGGCGGAACACCGGGTGACGATTCAACTGGCGCAGACGCCGAAAAATCCAGCGAAAAACCTGACCCGTATGACCCCGTCGGGACAGGAAGGAACCGGCGGCGGCGATTCGACAAACGACATTTATACAGAAACGACGGACGCGGCCCGTGAGTTCGGCTATCGTTGGGGAACGGCCATGCACGCGTGTTTCGAGCAGGTCGCATGGCTTGAAGAGGGGCTGCCGGATCGCGAAAAACTGCTCAAGCTCGTGTCGTCGATCATGCCGGACGCGGTTTCGGCGGGGCAAGTCGTCGACGCGTTTTACGCCTCTTGCGAAAAGCTCGAAACGCGGACCGTTCTTTCGTTGGACGCCTACCGTCGCCCGCGCGAAACGGTCGAATCGTTCGACCTGCAATCGGCCGTACACGGCGCCGACTCGCCCGCGCTGCGCCGGGTCGTTCAGAACGAGCGCCGCTTTTCAGTTTCGCCGCGTCCCGACGTATTGTTGCAGGGCAGTTTCGACCGGCTCGTGTTGCTGTATGACGATTCCGGTCCCAAACCGCGGGTCGTCGGGGCTGACGTGATCGATTTCAAGTCGGACGTCATTGAAAACGACGAAAAGCTTGACGCACGGGTCGAATATTACGCCCCACAACTGGCGGAATACCGCAAGGCCGTCGCGGCGATGTACCGCCTGAAAAACGACTGGATCACGACCCGGCTGCTATTCACCGCTCCGGGGAAAGTCGTCGCGGTGCAATAAGGATTGTCACCCCATTATCCGATCGTGTTTTCTGCGGCGTCGCGCGGCGCCGAACAGGCCCAAGCCGAGCACGGTCCAGGAAATCAAGGTTGCCGGCTCGGGAACGTCACTCGATCCGCCGCCGCGTTTCACGAGATACAGGACGTCGCCCTGCGAACCGCTGCCGTTGAGGTTCATCACGTAAACGGCATAGGTGCCGTCCAGCCACGGATACGACGTGTTGTTCAGGTCGTATTGCGTCGTCCAAATGCCGGCATTTCCCGTTTCTCCGACCAAATGACCGAGGAAACGGTTGGTGGCCCATTGCTCGGACGTGATGCCGCCGTTCAGCAGGAGCTGCAAGGCGCTCTGGAGTTCCGCTGCGGTGGAATTGTTGGCGTAATCGTAATTGGAAAGAGCGCCGGTCGCATACTTGGTGTAAAGATACGCGATGCCGAGATTGATCGCCTTGCCGTTGGTGGCTCGTGTTGCGCCGCCATCGTAGCTCAACTTGCCGACGTATTCCGTCAGGGTCGCCGGCGTGGAAGTCAGCGCAAAGGAAGAGAAATAAAGATCATCGCCGTAAAAGAACCCCGATGAACCCATTCTCGTTGTGAACGCGCCGACATCATAACCGGCACGCATGGGATCAACTTGTCCCGCCAGGCTGGACGAATAAGCGTTGATATCCAGATTGAAACCGTTCGCGCTGACGTCAGTGACTTTGAGCACCGGACCGGCCCCCCGCATGATAAAGCCCGGCGTGTAGGTATTGCCGCCATAGTTGAACGAATTGAAATTCCGGGCGAAATCCCCCGCATTGAAATCCGCCAGAGCGATGCCCTGTATGACGGCGAGTGACAACAATGCCGCCGATAAGCCAATCAAACTGTTTCTCATGATGCACCTTTTTCTTGCTGACATAATGTGCCGAAGCTTTTTCGGTTGTGATCTTTGCGCGGCAATTGCGCCTTGCCAATATTTTTTCCGCGGAGTATGATAAAAATATCAGACTGCCACACAGATACCATAATATAACCTTTCCTTGTTTTCAAGTGCCTGTTTTTGTTTATAGTCCAAAATTTACCGGAAACATGAAAGCGTTCTTCAAACAAAAGAGAATTTTTACCATGAAACGCGATTGCAAGAAAAAAATAGCCTTTTTTATTCTTATTTTTACTTGCAGTTTTCTTTCGAGGGCAATTTTCGCCCAAGTTGAGGCGACTGTCAGCGGCGTTGCAGAAAAAGCACAACCCGAAGTACAAACTTTGGCAAAAGTCGCTGAAGAAAACGGCTCGGGGCGATTGACCGTCGCGCGGATTTTCGGCGGGGCGGAATTCAGCGACAGTTCGCCGCCGCAAATCTGGCACACCGATGGAGCCGCCTTCCGCGTCGAAGACGGCGGGAGCGTTTTTCTCGAAAACCCGGTCACGGGCGATCGCACGCTGTTGGTCGATGCGAAGCAACTGACGCCGCAAGGGCACGCCAACGCCCTGGCGCCGCAGTCGCTGACCTTTTCCGCCGACCGTTCGAAACTGCTCGTTTTTACGAACACCCGCCGCGTCTGGCGGCACAACACCCGCGGCGATTACTGGGTGCTCGACCTGCATGACGGTTCGCTCGCCAAACTTGGCGGCGAGGCGGACGAAGCGTCGCTGATGTTCGCCAAATTTTCGCCCGATGCGACGAAGGTCGCCTACGTGCGGGGAAACAACATTTACGTCGAACATCTCACGACGCACGAAATCAAGGCCCTCACCACGAACGGCCGCGAACGCTTCATCAACGGAACCTTCGACTGGGTTTACGAAGAGGAATTTTCGCTGACCGACGGGTTCTGCTGGTCGCCCGACGGCCGAAACATCGCGTTCTGGCAACTCGACACCGAAGGCGAGCCGGTTTTTACGATGATCGACCATTTGTCCGAGAAATATCCCGTGACGCAACAATTGAAATATCCGCGGGCCGGGGACACGAACGCGGCGGCACGCGTCGGCGTCGTTTCGGTGGAAAGCGGCGAAACCGTCTGGCCCGCGATTCCCGGCGACCCGCGGGACAATTACATCACATCGCTGCACTGGCCCGAAGGCGACGGCCTCGGCGGCGCGGCGGGCCGTCTGCTCGTCGTTCAGCAATTCAACCGCCCGCAAAACGTCATGACCTTGCATTGCGTCAATCTCAAATCGGGTACGGTCGCGCCGCTGTTGACCGACCGCGACGACGCCTGGGTCGATTTGACGCCGATCCGTTGGCTTGCGGACGGCAAACGCTTCCTCTGGCAGTCGGACCAAAGCGGTTGGCGGCGTTTGTACCTGGGCGAAACGGCCTTCGATGGCGACACGCTTCGCGTGTTGCGCACCGTGCCGCTGACCCCCGACGGCGTCGACCTGATCGACTTCGCGGCCTTCGATTATGCGACCAACGACAATGCGAACGGCTCGAACGGCGCCGAAACGAAAACGGAATGCGGCGTCTATTATTACGCCTCGCCGGACAACGCGACGCAAAAATACCTGTTCCGCGTCGATCTCGACGGACGCAACGACCGGCGTGTCACGCCGCCCGAATTTTCGGGAACGAACTCGTACCGCATTTCGCCGGACGGCCGCTTGGCCTTGCACCAGTATTCGAATTTCAACACGCCGCCGTGTTGCCGGTTGGTGCGTCTGCCCTCGCACGAAGCGGTGCGGAACATCGGCGACGATCGCGCATTGCGTGACAAACTGGCGGGGCTTGATCTCGGTCGCGGCGAATTATTCCGGGTGACCACTGCGAGCAGCGTCACGCTCGACGGCTGGGCGATCTATCCGCCGGATTACGACGCCGACAGTCCCGAAAAACACCCGGTCATCGTGTACGTGTACGGCGAACCGGCGGGACAGACCGTGCTCGACCGTTGGGGCGGCAGCGGTTATCTCTGGCACCAGATGCTCGCGCAGCACGGGGCGGTCGTGTTGAGTTTCGACAATCGCGGAACGCCGGCCCCCAAGGGGCGCGAATGGCGCAAGTGCGTTTACCGCAAGCTCGGCATTCTCGGTCCGCAAGACCAGGCCGAAGCGGTACAGGCCCTGCTTGCGGCGAATCCGAAACTTGATGCCCGGCGCGTCGGCATCTGGGGTTGGAGCGGCGGCGGTTCCTCGACCCTGCACGCCATGTTTCAACACGGCGACGTGTTCCAGGTCGGCATCGCGGTCGCGGCGGTCGCCGACGAATTCAATTACGACACGATCTACCAGGAACGGTACATGGGCAATCCGGCCGTCGACGCAGCCGACGATTATCGACGCTGTTCGCCGGTAACCTACGCGAAGAACCTTTCGGGCGAACTGCTCATCATACACGGCACAACCGACGACAACTGCCATTACCAGAGTTTCGACCAGCTCGTCGATACGCTCGTCCGACACGGCAAACAGTTCCGCATGATGTCCTATCCTTCGCGTACGCACGGCATTTTTGAACGCGAGGGCACCACCCTGCACCTGCGCACGCTCATGCTGGATTTCTTCCGGGAAAAGCTGAATCTGACGCCGTAAGGTTTCGCCGAAAAACTATTGATCATGCAAACGCAAAACGAATCCCGCCTTTGGGGAGAAGCGATGGGTCGTGCAGTTTGCCTTTCGCTTCCTTCAGTGCGATCAGCTTATCGCCGATGCCGGAATATTTGGCGGGAAGTTCGGCGTCAAGATCATCGCCCGTGTCTTCGTTGGCCAGGAATTTATTGAAATCCTCCAGCACCTGTTTGACGGCGGCGGTATCCTTTTGCGAAAGAGAACCCGCATCGGACAGGCTGAAACTGTTGAAGTCGAAAACAAGGCTGAACGGCTGGTCGATGTCCTGCGTTTTTCCAAAGAAATCGCCGAGGAACGAGCTGATGTCGCCGGTCAACGATTGAATTTCGCGCATCGCGGCTTCGTCAGCTTCTCTGGATTCGATTTTGTAACCGCCGTTCGCGCCCGAACCGATGATGACGTCGTGCTTGTATTCCGCCACGTCCCCGTGTTCATCGTCATGGGCGTTCAAAATATCCTTGCCGAGAACCTTGGCCCAATCCCGCGTTTCGGCGTTGATTTTGCCGTTCATCATCGACGCGGCGCGAAGGTTGGCTTCGGGGTCGTTCCCTTGCGTCTTCACGTCAGTGATGCTGATTCGGCCTTCGCCGTCGATCTTGATGGTGTAATCGCGGATTTGCAAATCCGGTTCGTTTTTGTAGATTTCATTGATCTCGGCGACAATCGTGTCGGAGATGCTTTCGCGCAATGACCGGATTTGCGAACCGAAGTCAGGCTCCTCATCCGTTGCCTCGGACAGGGCGCCGCGTTTCATCGACAGCAGCGGGCGAACGGCGGGATCATCGTTCTTGGCCGTGCGATTTCCCGTCGGTGGTGCGACGGAACGTGTTTTCGTGACATTCGCCCGTTCCATATGGGCCTGCACTTCCTGGCCGAGACCGGGACAGGAATCCATCGCTTCGCGGAAGGTCTCATTGAATTCCTGGTTTCCGCGATCGTTTTTCAAGAAGAAATTTTTGATACCGGGTTCCGTTTCCTCGACCTGAATCCTGTCGAGCGAAATGCCGTTTTTGTCGAAGTAGTCCTTGAGAATTTGCGTTCGGGCCGCGTCGAATTTTTCATCGGAAAGATCGGGTTCGTCGTTTTGCATCTCCGTCGCGATTTCCATCCGGGCCTTTTGCGTCTTGATGCGTTCGGCGAGTCCCGGATCGGCATTCACGAGTCGTGCGATCTGCTTTTTCTGTTTCGTGCTGATGTTGCCCTCGACGACGATATCGCCTTTCGCATCCTCGGAGAAAGTGATTTTTTTCGTGACGTCACCCAGACCGGCCTTTTTGAGGACGGCGTTTAGGTCTTTGGTCAACGCTTTGGATTCGCCGGCGATTTGATTGTTCAGCGAATTGAGAAACGAAGTCTTGTCGAAAAACTGCCCTTTCATGCCAAGCATCCTGCCGAGACTCGAATAAGAATTCGTCGAACCGGAAAAAAGGCCGTTGGCACTGCCCGATGCACAGGAAGTTCCATCCCCAATTTTTACGCCATTCTGGAGTTCATATTCTTTCCGTAATTCTTCCAATGAAAGCGGCGTGATGCTTTGCCGGGCTTTTTCAAACGCCCACTCTTTCAACTGTTCCGGCGACATCACATTTTTTCGCATCGCGTCAATTTTATCGCGAGCCTCCTGACCTTCGTGGGAAATATCGACGGAATCCTTGGTACCGAAAATCCGACCGTCCGTTTTTGTCGCGGCGGAAGGGGCATCGACCTTGACGTTTCGGGAAGCCTCTTTCGTCGTGTAGGAATAAGGATTTGAAGCCGTAGAAATGGAATTCATGCCAAAGCCGCCCTGTCAAGCTAAGATTTGCGGGAATCTGTCACCGTGTTTGTGTACACAATAGCACTATATCGTCAAAGTAACAGGGAAATTTGACAATATTTATGAAAAAACGACGTACAATCAGAGACACGAGGGTGACCGAGCGGTCGAATCGGTAAAACCGCTCCTTCACTGTCGCAGCTCCGGTTTTTTGTCCCTCGCTTTGGGATTCACCGGAAAATGATGAGCAAGAACAGCAGCCGGGAACGCAGCGCAGCGGAGTGACCGGAGTGAGAGTTTTCCAACCGGGGAAACGTTCAATTCCCGTGCTTACACAAGGAACATCGCTGGAATTGAAATTTTGCACAAAATAGCAGGCGTGTTCCCCGGTCACTCCGTTCGTTGCACTCACAGCGTTCCCGGCTGCTGTTCTTGCGGAAAACTTATTGGCGAAAGCCTTACGCTTTGGGTTCTGGTTAGCGGCGGTCACGGCGTGACCGCCCTACCTTGCCTGCATTCAATCAATCGTCGAATGTTCCGTTTCGAGGTTCAGGTGCGCTTCGGGCAGGACCGTTTCGAGCGTATCGACGCGCAGGTCGCTTGAAGCGATGCCGCTTGCGGACAGGTCGTTGACGATCCCGGCACGGTCGAGCCGGTGCGATTGCCGTCGCGATTTGGCCCGTGAGGTGTCGAGTGTCAGGGTCATTTCGGTCGACCAGCAGCCGTTTTTATCCGGTGTGATAATCCAGTGCGGCTGCAAGGCGACCGACTGCTGCACGAGTTCAAAACCGCCTTCCGACTGGCTGACCGTCTCGACCGGGAAAGCGTAAAAATCGGCCGGCGACTGCATGTCGAGCGAAACCTCGACGCCGAGCCATTCGTCGCACAGCCCGATGCGTTTGCCGTGCTTGAGGTTGAGCGCCGACCCGAGATGCCCGAGCCGGTTGTGATCGCCGTCGAGAAAATAACGGTCGTCGGCCCCGCCGGGCAGTCCGGCGAAATTCAAGTCCGTCGCAAAGTGCAGCCGATAGTCGCGCGGCATTCCGCTCAGGTGATAGGCGACGTGCAGCGTCGGGCTGTTCGGCGTCATCGTGATCGTTTTTTGCAGCTTGACCAGGGCATCGTACACGCGGCCCTCGGTTTTGAGGACGAGCTGCATCCGCGAATCGGTCCGGTACAGCGTCGCGTGGTATTCGGATTCGTGCAGCGTGCTGTGCAGTCTCTGCTGCCCGGTCCGCACGGCGTCGAACGCGACGTCGCAATCGTAAAACATGTCGACGAAACACTTGCGGGCGTAACGGTCGTACTGTACGCGTTCGTTGAGGCCTTCCTGTTTGAAGACGACGCGGTTGTGGATGCTGGAACAGCCGTCGCCGTGATGGCCGTTGCCGCCGCCGAGTACGAGCCGGTGATAGGCTTCCTTGCGACGGGCCAAAGTCGCGCCGAGATTGTGACAGATTTCGCGCAGATCAAGTTCGTACATCACGCCGCCCTGTCGCGGGGCGAACCACGCGAGCAGTTCGTTGTTGGCGATCCTCACTTCCTTGTGACCGTCGAAATTGAAATCGCGCACGTCCGATTCGAGGTAGGTGTCGTCGCGTTCGAGCGTTTCGTCAAGCAGGTTGTCGGCCTTGATCAACTGGTGATAAACCGCGTTGCGCAGGTGCGGCAGGTACACCCCGCCGAAGGCCCCGTGCCAATAGCTGCAATTGCACTGTCCGCGATACAGGGCGTCCTGCGCCTCGTCGATCGTTTTGCCGTGGTGCCCGTCGTCGAGCGCCTTTTTCAGCCGCAGGCTCGTCGCCATCATGCGCGAGTACATCTCGTCCGTTTCTGGATAGCGGATTTTGAAATTCCGCCAGTAGCCGCCTCGTGCGTATTTTTTGATTTTCGGCAAACGGTGATCGTTCGCCATGTCGTGCTGCAGGTCTTCCAGTTCGTTCTGGCACTCGGCGGGCATGACCCATTCGGTCATTTCGCGGTAACTCCCGTCGGGCAGGTACACCTTCCCCAGCGGGGGCAAGGCGTCGATGACTTCCGAGGGCGTCGTCGTGATGAGCCAGTCGGCGTTGTCGCGCAGCATGTCGAAAAAGTGATGCAGCCAGTACTCGTCGTACACGTGCCGTTTGGTGTCGGGCCACGAGCCGAACTTTTCGCCGTCGTC
>JAVBQX010000303.1:0-8724 GCA_031548645.1 Thermoguttaceae bacterium | reverse complement strand
TGACGGCGATGATCATGACGCGGCATCGCACGCGCATTCGCCCGGCTGCGAGTGCGGCATCGACGGCGTGGACCCGCACGTGTGGGTCAGCCCGGCCCTGGTCAAATCGCAGGCGGAAACGATTCGCGACACGCTCATCGCAATCGACCCCGACGGCAGGCCGGAATATGAGGCGAATTACGGGCGCTTCATCGACGAGCTGACCGAATTGCAGCGGAACATTCGCGAAAAACTCACCCCGCTGCAAGGCCGGACGATTTACGTTTATCACCCGACCTACGGTTATTTTTGCGACGAGTTCGGGCTCGTGCAAAAGGCGATCGAGGTCGAAGGCAAGCCGCCGACGCCGAAAACGCTGGCCGACTGGATTCGCAACGCCCGCCAGGATGAAGTTCGGGTCATCTTCGTGCAGCCGGAGTTCAACCGTTCGGCCGCGGAAAAGGTCGCCGAATCGACCGGCGCGAAACTGGTCGCACATTCGACGCTCGACCGGGATTATTTTCAGTCGATGCGAAATCTGGCCGCGTTGATCGCCGAAGCCTACGCTGCATCTGCCGATACGACCGGTCAATAACCGCAATATCAGGCGTTTTTCATCACCGCACGATGTCGGCTTCGATCGTGTAGGGCAGTTTCTCATAGCTGAAATCGCGGCGAACGTGCAGGATGCCGCCCACGCGGATCGGTTTGGCGCGATAGTCGATTTTCTGGCCCGTCTTGATTTCGACGAGGATCATGTCGGTCGGGTCGGGCGTGGCGCCGGAAAAGCTGCTCGTCGTGATCGTGCGGACCAATGCGAATTTTTCGATGGCGTCCTGCTGTTTCAGCGGATACATGTAACCTTTGACGAAAACCTTTTGCCCGTCGAGGGCTGCGATTTCGTTGGGGATCGCACCGCTCTGCCCGGCGGCGACATCGATAAAAGTCAATTCATGGTAACCCGCCGGCGTGACGTTATAGTAACTGTAATACTGCCACCAGAGTCCGAGGCAGCCGAAGACGATTGAGAGAGCCAACCCAGCGACGGTCAGGCGAAATCCGCCCACGACGGTCGGCATGGCGATGATTTTGCGCGCGGACAGAACGCCGAACACCAGCCCCAAAACCGGCACGAGCAGCAAAAAGCCGGAAAACATCGCCGTAAACGACAGGAGACCGAATACGAACGAGGCGATCGAAAGCGAGCCGATCGCGCGGTACTGGTCTTCCTCCTGCGGACGGACTTCGTCGTACTCGTGATACATCCCGCGCAGTGCGTCGTCAAATTCTGTTTTCATGGCCGCGGCTCCCGTTGGTGATCATGCCGAATAACAATATTGTGGTGGCGATAAAAAATGCACCGCGCTACCAGCGCTGCTTGCTACGCCAATGGAGGGAAGTTGCGCAAAAAACGGTGTTTTCGCCATTGACGAAGCAAGCGATCCATCGGATGCGGTAAATTTTACCGCCAGCACAATATACAATATCATACATTATGGCCTATCGCGACAAACTTCGCAAGAAGGTCGGGAATATCACCCCCGCGTCGAAACGGCATGTCGTGCTTCGAGGCAGGCGATGACTTTGGCACAAACTTCCTCTTCCGTGGGGACGTTTCCGCCGACGCGGTAGAGCAGATCGACCCGCCGCAGGGGGAGGGCCAGCCGCACGTCTTCGGCGAACTGTCCGAGGCTAAGCTCAACGACGAGAAAGTCGGCCTCCGGGTTCACGTTTTCAAGATAGGCCCGTTTCGGGAACGGCCACAGGGTCTGCGGACGCACCATGCCGACTTTGTGTCCCTCGTCGCGCAGCCGATCGACGACCGTCCGCAACAGGCGGCTTGTGATGCCGTAACCGGTCAGAACCAGGTCGGCGTCTTCGGCGAGGTAAACTTCGGCCCGGGCTTCGTTTTCCTCGATTTCGCGATACTTGGCCGCCAGACGCAGGATCAGGTTTTCGAGGTCGTCGTAATCAAGAAAAATCGACGTGTGCAGGTTATCGTTCGTTTTCGGCGTCGTGTCGAGTTTCCATTCCTTGCTCACGGTGCCGGTCGGAATTTCGACGATGTCGATCGGTTCCATCATCTGTCCCAGCGTCGCGTCGGACAGGACGTAAACCGGGATGCGGTATTTGTCGGCCAGCTCGAACGCCTGAATCGTCATGTGGTACGTCTCGGCGACGCTGTTCGGGGCCAGTACGATGACCTGGTAATTGCCGTGTCCGCCGCCTTTGACGACCTGGTTGTAATCGCTTTGTTCCGGCCCGATGTTTCCCAGCCCTGGGCCGGCTCGAACGACGTCGATGATGACCACCGGAAGTTCGCAGCCCGCGATGAAGGAAACGCCTTCCTGTTTGAGGCTGATTCCCGGTCCGCTTGACGCGGTCATGACCCGCAATCCGCAGGCCGAAGCGCCGAAAACCATGTTGATCGACGAGGTTTCACACTCCGCCTGGATGAATATTTTACCCAATTTCAGAAAATATTCCGCCGCGGAATGCGCGATTTCGCTGGCCGGCGTGATGGGGTAGCCGAAATAAGCGTCGCAACCCGCGACCAGCGCTCCAATGACAACGGCTTCATTTCCTTTGACGAGTTTTTTCATGACGGTCGATAATTTTTAATTCGCAAATTATTACTCGTTATCATTCAACAACTTGCGTTTAATCACAGTGATGGCGCCGGGTTCCGGGCAGACGTAAAAACAGGTGCCGCAACCGATGCAGCCTTCGCCGCAATACACCGTGTATTCGTATCCCATGCCGCTGATGGTTTTGCCGCGATGCAACACTTTTTTGGGGCAAAATTCTATACACAGTCCGCAAGCTTTGCATAGTTCCGACTTGACAATGACGCAAGTTTTTTTATGTAAATTATTAGCGTCAGAGATAATGGTATCGTTTTCACTGTCTTTAGATTTTTGTAACATAACAACGATTTTGGCAACAAAAGAGAGCCGGCCGCGGTTGTTTATGGGGTCCAAATAAATTGAGGCGAAAAACTCATTATAGCCGCAATAACCCGAAAAGACAATGTGACCAAATGTCCGGCTTTTACGTGGCGTGGGAAAATTTTAACCCGAATTTTCGTTTCCTTATTCGAATATTGTGATGAACATTTGAATATTCCGCTGTTCCTTTTGCTGAAGTCCCGATTTGATATAATGACGGAAGTTTTATAGTCGGCGATCGGACGCATTCGGGGACATGAATTAACATTGAATAAAATAAAATGAGCACAAAACGAGTCGGAAAACTTGTCCTGGAAGATGGTTCCGTTTGGGTCGGCGAGGCGTTCGGGGCCGAAGGGGAAGCCGAGGGGGAAATCTGTTTTGCGACGGCCATGTCCGGCTATCAGGAGGCGGTCACCGACCCGAACAACGCCGGGCAGATCGTCGTCATCACCTACCCGGAAATCGGAAATTACGGCGTCAACAGCGAAGACGCCGAGAGTCGCAAGATGCACCTGTCGTCGCTGATCGTCCGCAATCTCAGCAGCGCGGCCAGCAATTTCCGCAGTGAAGCGACGCTCGAAGAATACATGTTGCGTTTCAACAAGGTCGGACTCATGGGGCTTGATACCCGGGCCATCGTCCGGCGCATCGCCGACCGCGGCGAAATGCGGGCCATCGTTTCGACGCTCGACGAAGACGACGCCTCGCTGCTCAAAAAAGTGCAAAACTCGCCGGGCGTCGCGGGGCAAAACCTGGCCGAACGCGCCGCCGAGGGGGCCGTTCGCGATTGGGACGAGCCGCTAGGTTCGTGGGCCGATTACCGCCTTCAGTTCGACGCCCCGCTTGAGGAAGAAGTCGCCGACGACGCGCCGCTGGTCGTCGTGCTTGATTTTGGACTGCGTTGGAGTTTCGCCCGGTTCCTGCGCAGCATGGGTTTCCGCGTGCGGATCATGCCCGGCTGTTCGACGAGTGCCCAACAGGTGTTGGCCGAAAAACCGACCGGCGTGCTGCTTTCGAACGGTCCCGGCGACCCGAACGCCGTGCCGAACGCGGTCGAAGCCGTCCGTCAACTGCTAGGCAAGGTTCCCGTGATGGGACTTTGTTTCGGCAACCTGCTGCTCGGGCTGGCTTCGGGCGCCAAAACGCAGCGGCTCAAGGTCGGGCATCGCGGTTCGGGCATGCCGGTACTCAACAAGTCGACCGGCAAAGTGGCGATCACCTCGCAGAATCACGGCTTTTCGCTCGATCCGGCGGCGATCGGCGATTCGCTCGAAGCGACGCACGTCAACATCAACGACGACACGGTCACCGGCGTCCGGCACAAAACGCATCCGGCCTTCGGCGTCATGTTTTTCCCGAAGCTGACCGACATCATCGTCGGCGGCAAGATCACGGCGGACGCTTCCCATCCCTTCGTCGCATTCCGCGAAATGATGCTGGGATAAGGATTCTGCCGGCCAAAAGGCAGGGCGGTCACGCCGTGACCGCCGCCGGACGGAAAAAACGCGTTACGCTTCGACCGCTCCATGACTGGCGCGGCTCTGATTATTTGTCCCTTGCTTACGCTTCGGGCTCCGGTTGCAAAAAAAACAGGCTTTCCGAAAAAACTGAAAATTTGTTCCTTCCCCCCATTTTCAGCCTGCCGGCAGGTTGTACAATGCGCGGGATCATAAGGAAATGATTCCCGATGAAAACCGGCCAGGTCGTCCCGTCGAACAATTTTCGCAGGGCGACGGACGCCTTCGAATTTCCGGTTTTTGAACTGTATTCCTTTAGTATCAGGAAACATCGCGCCGTGAGCAATCGTACCACGGAAGAGGGAAACGACGATGGCATGGAACCCCCGGGACAACCGGCGGAAAATGCTTCGTTATGGTGGGAACGTCCCGACCTTCATTATCGCAAGGATGCCGACACCGTCTCTTTCGGCGGGACGTGCCTGGAAGACATTCTCAACGAATCGAACGAACTGCCGACGTTCGTGTACCGCCCGGCGAGGATTGCCGAAAAAGCGGCCCTGCTCCGTTCCGCCCTTCCCGACGTGACGATTCTGTACGCGGTCAAGGCCAACCGCCACCCGGCCGTTTTGGAACAAACGCTCCGCTCCGTAGACGGCATCGACGTCTGTTCGCCGAACGAAGTGAACCTGGCCCTGTCCGCCGGTTTCGCGGAACGGCAAATCAGCTATACGGGCACCTCGCTGTCCGAATCGGACCTCGACTTTCTCGCGGAACACCCGGCCATTCATATTAACGCCGATTCCCTGTCGCTGCTGCGCCGGATCGGTCGTCGTTGCCCGGGCCGGAACGTCGGAATACGAATCAACCCGGAAATGGGACTGGGTTATCGCAACGAACCGCGGCTGGTTTATTCGGCCCAGGAACGCCCCGGCAAGTTCGGGTTGCTTGCCGAACAGTTGCCCGATGCGCTGGCGATCGCCAAGGAATTCCGGTTGAAACTCGTCACGGTACACTGGCACATCGGTTGCGGCTGGCTGAGCGACCAGTTGGACTCGCTGGCGAAAATTCTCGAAAAGGCGACCTCGCTCGTTTCACAACTCCCGGACGTTGAAAACGTCAATCTCGGCGGCGGGCTGGGCGTGCCGTTCCGTGCGGACGATGCGCCGCTGTCGCTTTCCCGCTGGGCCGAAGTCGTAGGGAATGCCGTCGCCGGTTGTTGGAGGATTTTTCTGGAACCCGGCTCGTTTCTCGTGCAGGACGCCGGCGTGCTGCTCGCCCGGGTCAACACGGTCGAGCAAAAACGACAATGGGTTTTCGCAGGGGTCAACGCCGGTTTCAATCTGGCCATGGAACCCGTATTTTATGGCATGAGGCTGGAGCCCTTTTTTCTCCGGCGACCGGAATCCTCGCGTCCCGTCGCCCCCGTGACGATCGCCGGGAACATCAACGAAGCGCACGATCTGCTCGCGCAGGACCTCGTCATGCCCGTCCCGCGGGAGGGCGAACCGCTCGGCTTCCTCAACGCCGGGGCCTACGCCGCGTCGATGGCCTCGAACCACTGCATGCGCGGGGAATTCCGCGAAGTGATCGTTTCCTGATCGGATGAAATTGCACCATTCACTTTGAATTGCATCGGTTTCTCAATTTCTATTTTACAGAACTTCAACACCTATTGCGCAAGAAATTTGTCCAACCCAATGGCAGCCCGGAGCGTAAGCGACGGGTAAAAGTGCCCTAATTACAGTTGCGAAGTAGTTCGAAAATCATTTTCAATAAAATTAACTCAATAAACATGCGGTAACATCATTGGTGCCATCAAAAACCCGTCGCTTACGCTCCGGGCTGCCATTTTTTGCTGCCGTGGTCATTGCGTTGATGTAATAAAAATCGTTTTATTAACCCCCTTTGACAGGAATATTGCCATGACAAAACCTAATTTTGTTCTCGCATCGTCCGCAAGCGCCGACCTCCAAAACCGGGAAGAGGCGAACAAGGTCGCATGGGACCGCCTTTACGCTTCGACCGACGACCTCGTCTGGGGGGACGTCGATCTTCCCTTCGTCAGCGAGTCGATCGACCTGCTCCGGTCGCGTCGGCTGCTCCCGGACAATCCCGCCATCCTTGACGCGGCCACCGGGGAAGGACGCAACCTGCCCGCGCTGCTCCGCGCGAGTTCCCACGTCACCGCCTGCGACGCTTCCGCCGCCGCGTTGGGCAAGCTGTCCCAGCGTTTCGGCAACCGGGTCGCGGCCGTCGAATGCGATCTGGCCCGGATGCCGTTCCCGAGCGGCACCTTCGACCTGGTGCTGGCCTGCGACATCATCGAAACGCTGCCGAATCTGGAAGACGTTTTGCTGGAAATCTCGCGCATCTTGCGAGCCGGCGGCGTATTGGTGGCCAATGTGCCCGACTTCGACGACGGCATTTCCGGCACGGAAATGAACCCGCTGTCGGCCAACGAGTTCCTGTACCAGGGCAGCTACTATTTCCGGTTCCAGAACGAAAAGGAGTTCCTGCAGATCATGGACCAGTGCGGTTTTTCGCTGATTTCCTGCGAACCGACCACCTGGTGGGAACCACCACACCCCGGCTACCGCAACGACGTGCACAGCCACACCAGCCGCATCGTCATCGCCTCGCGAAAGATCAGTTGAGAAAACCGTTCCGCTTGGCGCGAATATGCCGCCTGTAGCAATAAAATCCGCACAATAATCCCGTCTTTGTGGAAAATGACGTTTGTCGGGCAAAACTTCCTTCCGCTTTTGTCGATAACGCAGGTGATGTCACTTGCCGGAATGATTCCGGTCATGTGATTCGGTCTCGCACAAAACAAAAGGGAAGGGATTATGCAAAACGCGGCCAAAAGGATTGTCGGCTCTGTTGCGATGCTATTGTGCCTCGCAGGGACGTGGAACGCTTATTCGCAATACGCATCGCACGGTGTGGCATACCAAAACCCCGTGCCGCAAGCGTCAACATATTCGGCGTTGGAAGCCAACCGCCTGGACGAACTCTCGGCGGAAATCGCGGCCTTGAGAAGCCAGCTCGCGCAAAAAGCGGACAAGCCGTCGGCGGGCAAGGGCTGGTCGTCGCCCAAATTCGGCGACCGGTTTTTCATGGATTACGTCACGGCCATGGACCAGGACTGGGACGGGCTGGACGCCGCCATGGGCCGAAACGTCAATACGCAAAACGGGCTCGGATTTCGCGAAGCCCGAATCACGATGACCGGAACGGGCTACGGTTTTCTCGACTATAAATTCGAGCTCGGTTTCGAGAAAAGTTCCCAGTACAACCCCAGTTACAAGGACATATTCGTGGGCATCCAGAACGTGCCGTTCCTGGAATACGTCCGCGTCGGGCACCAATATGTCGAGGACGCCGGTTCCGAAATCTGCAACGGCACGACGAACTACACGTTCATGGAAGCTCCCGCCCCGGCCGGTCAGCATTTCACCGCGCGGCGATTGGGGGTTTCCTCGCGGCACCTGTTCGCCGACGATCGCGCCCGCCTTTTCATGGGCATTTACGACGCGACCAACATCGGCGATATTCACTACATGAAGGACGACAACCAGGGCGTCATGCTCAATACGCGTTTTACCTTCGCCCCGGCCTACTGCCAGGAAGGGCGGCAACTGTTCCTCTACGGAGCCTATTACAATTACGTGAATTCGGACGGTCCCCGGGCCCTGGCCCTCAACAGGCCGGGCGGTTGGGACGTTTACGATCCGTCGAGTTTCGGGAGTTTTTACAGCGACCAGTATCAGAAGGCGGGCTTTGAAGTCGTCTACCAGTCCGGGCGTTTCAGCGTCCAGACGGACCTGTTCCTCCAGCATTACGCCGACGTCAACAACGGCACGGGCGTTAGCATCGGCAACCAGACCAATTACGGCGGTTTCGTCATGGCACGGCTGTTCCTCACGCGGGACGATTACCGCAAGTACAATTTGAAAAGCGCCTGCTGGGACGGCGTCGACGTGTCCTGCCCGTTCCACCTCGTCAAACGCGGCGACGTCAACTGTCCGTCCGGCTACGGCGCGTGGGAAATGGCCGCCATGTATGGTTTTTACGACATGTTCCTTTTCAGCACGGCGATTCCGGCCGCGGCCGACGCCCAATCGACGAATCACCAGGTCGGCGTGGCCCTGAACTGGTACTGGAACCAACACGTGAAATGGGCAGTCAACTACTTCCACGACATGTCCGACACCCGTTACGCCGGCAACTTCTACGTCCCGAACGGCGACTATTTCGGCATGACCTTCAGCGTCGCGTTTTGACGGCGTTGATTTTCAAACTTACGGATCAATTGCACCATGGCGGACAAGGAA
>JAVBQX010000278.1:0-11341 GCA_031548645.1 Thermoguttaceae bacterium | reverse complement strand
ACGGCCGTCATGATGTCGCAGGAGCGGATCACCAACGACCTGATGTTCACCACGACGATCCGGCCGTCCGGGTTCGTGTTCGGCAAACTGTCCAGCGCCCTGGTGCTCACCGGGATGCTGTTCTGCGCGACGCTGCCGTTCATCACGATCGCCTACATGCTGCGGGGGGTCGACCTGCGAACGATTCTGCAATCCTGCGTCATGGTCTGGCTGATGCTGCTGCTTTCGCTGTCGACGACCATCCTCGTCTTCAGCCGCGTCAAAACCTACGTGATGATGATCGGCCTGTTGATCCTGTACGCGATTTTTTGCTATATGGGCATCGTCGGTTTTTTCTTTCTTCTGTCACAGGTCATGGGGTGGGGCTGGGGACCGGGGACGGGAATCAGCGGTGCATGGTGGGAAATTGCTCTTGCCGCCGCACTGGTGATTTTAACGGCTCTCGTCGTTCTTTCCGGTGCGATCAGCCGCGTCGCGGCGACCAACACGAACCGCATCATGCCGTTTCGCATCACCTACACGGTTTATTTGCTCCTCACGCTGGGCGTCTCGTTTTTCATTGCGGCGTACTCAAGCCACACTTACTCGGGTTATATCGGTTTTCTGCCAAACATTACGTTGATGATGGTTTTCTTCCATTACTTTTTTTTCCTGGGCCTGATCGTCATTTCGACCTGCGGCCGCGATCGGTGGGGCCTGCGCATCAAGCGAACCATCCCGAATAATATTCTTTTGCGATGTCTTTGTTTCCCCTTTTATTCCGGGGCGATCAACGGTATCGCATGGCTGCTCGGAATCGCCGGTATATTGCTCGTCGCTTTTTCTCTTGCACTTTCCGTCGCCAGTTCCTCGGGAGCGGCAAACCCTGACACCGTCCAGGAAGCTTTCCTCTACGGCGGCACCTGGGCCATCATGACCTACGCTTTCTGCACGCTGGCCATGGTCGTGCGCGCGAAAATTTTCAAACGGCAGCTCGCGCCGGAACACACCTGGCTGCTGGCCCTCGCGATGATCGGCGGTTTTTACTCGATTTTTTTCACGGTCCGCATCCTGCTCACCGACGAGCGCGAACGTTACGGCTTTTATCTCGAAGCGGACTCGATTGAACGGACGATGGTGATCGCCGTGATTTGGGCCATATTCGCCACCCTGCTGTTCCTGCCCTGGGCTCTGCGGCAACTGCCGAATTTTTCCCCGAAGGTCGGAATCGGGGAACTGACTTTCGAAAAGGCCAAAAAAGTCATCGATCACCTTTTGCCCGGCCGCAATCCCGGAAGCGACATGACGCAGGACGAAGGCACCTCAACCGTCGTCGACAGATCGGACGAACCGTTCGAGTAAAGAAACGTGGTAGGGCGGTCACGCCGTGGCCACCGTGTTGAGGTACGAGCAATGCGACCTCATTTTTGCCATCACCTGAAAAAGCTTTCGCTCCAGCCGCGGGTCAACCGTGAGCCCGAACGTTCTTTTTCCGAGGCATCGGCTTTTTCCGAGGCATCGGCTTTTTCCGCAGTGCCGGATTTTGCCGCGTCTTTTTTTTCCGGGGAGCCGGATTTTGTCGCGGCGCCGGTCTTGGTTGCCGCGCCGACCTTTGTCGGGGTGGGCGTCGATTTCGGTTGCATGGCTACGGGCGGGGCTTTGTAATCGTGACGGTTTTTCCAATTGCGAAAATGTTCGACATACGCTTTTTTTGCATCCGGCACTGCTTTCGCCAAATAAGAGTCGAGCGGCGGCGTCTTGTCCCCGCGCTCGGCGAGCAGACGCATGTAACCGGCCAGAATCTGATGCGTTTCACGCGAATGATGGATCATGAAATGCACCCATGACCAGGCGTCACAATATTCGGCGGCCCCCATCTGGTCGAAAAATTTCATTTTCTCCAGCCTGGTCACGGAGGGCGTTTGCCCGAAGGTGATTTTTCTTGAAACGCTTTTAAAATACGGATTATCCACGGCGCGCGTTTCACGGGGTTTTTCGAAATACTCGGCCAACCCTTCGTCGAGCCAGAGCGGCACATAAGGCATCGCCGCGTGCAGGAAGGCATGCGTCATTTCGTGACGTAAATCCTCTTTCATATCCGGACTTCGAAACACCAACACCATGCCCGGGCCGTCCTGCTTGACGTAAAGCGCGGTGCGGTCATAAGGCGCTTCGGGAAATTCTATCGCCAGAAATTTCCGGTACGTATTGTCCGATTGAAAGAAGAATACTTCAATCGTTTCTTTCGGATGGGGAATGGCGAGATATTCAGAAAGATCCTTTTGAATATTGGACAACTCACGTAAGATATCGTACTCGCGATCCAGCGTAAAATCCGCATGGTAACGCACGGCCCCGACGACACGCGTGTCGATAAAATAGTCACCGTATGGAAGTTCTTCGCTGTGCATGAGTTGCCAATCCGGCATTTCCTCCAGCGTGACGGGACGATTGTTCGGGTCGTCCACGGCTTCGAATTCGGTTTCTTCCTTCAGGGGAGTCGATTTCGGCGCGGAAATACTCCCCTTGCGACTGCTGGCGAAACCGTCGTTGCCTTCGGTCTCGGCCGCGGACTCCGCAAAATAGGCCCGGCTCGCGTTCTCATTGTCATTGGGGGGAGGTCCGGCCGCGAAACTGCCCGCGCTGCCGAAAATGAACATCGCCGCAACGGCGATTCCCGTTCCGCAAAAAACCAGCTTCAAACTGCCCCGTTTCATAACTGCAACCGCTTCCGTCCGCATTTTCCCGTTTTTTTCCATTCCCGTGACACGAATGTCGCAACCGGCAATTCGATTGACATGCGTTTTATTGTTATCATCGGCATAAGTCCCGGTGAACAAAAGCACCATATTCCGGATCAATGAACTTTTTTATCGTTTTTGTTCATGTTTTATGAATTCCGGAAAATATTGCGTATACACAAAATGAGCGAATTGGGAAAAACTGGCGATTTGAAAAAAGCAGGCGGTTGTCATCAAGAACAGCAGCAGGATTGCCGAAGTGGCGGGACGTCCGAATCGACGATGGTTTCATGAAAAGCGACGATTATTCTTGGCGCCGCACTAATTCTTATGAATCTGCTTGATGAACCAATAGCCGACAATTCCCAGGCAGATGTTGCCGACCCAGACGAACGACGGCGGCAGGGCCCCCGATTTCGCCTGATTGACGCCGATCATGAGGAAAGGGTAATAAAGTGCCAGGATCGGGAGAAAGCAGGCGAAAAAACTGGAGAAAACGTCCGCCCGTTGCAGACGGATGGCAAGCGGGACTCCGAGCCAGACGAAGAAAAAGCAACTGAATCCGTTGGCCCAGCGCCGGGTCGGCTCCGTGTTCAGGCGATGAAGCCGCGAGGCGGCGTCGTTGATTTCATGTTCGCAATCGCGCCAGGACTGGGACGAGGCCAGGTTCGAGTCGCCGGTAATCAGGGAAAATGCCGTCAAAGACGCCATCCTGCGCTGAGCTCTTGCGATGCGGGCTTCGCATTTTTCCGACTGATCCTCCATCACGCTCATCGGAATTTCGGACGGACTTTTGGATTCGAGATTGACGTTGTCCTGGTTCGGAATCGGGATCGGGAAGGTCTTTTCGCGATAAAACAGGTTTTCGTTTCCGGTGTTCATCGTGAGATTGGTGAACGTGATCGACATGACGGCCTTGTCGTAATCGACGGAAATTTCCGCCTCGTCCATTTTCGCGCTCCATTGTTTTTTGTGAGACGAAATATCAAGGGCCATGAGCTTTTTTCCTTCGACCCGATCGACGGTGATCGTGTAGGTGTCGTCACCGAGCTGCTTTTCGACTTTCCCGTCCTTGCTGAGTTTCGAATAAATCGTGTCTTCAAGCGAATGATAGATCACGCTCGTTATGCCGGAACGTCCCCAGGTGACGGCGAAATCGTTCAGCCAGACGCAAAGCAGGCTGAACAGCAGGGCCATTCCCAAAACAGGCCAGATCAATTGCCATGGCGCAATCCCCAGCGACTTGGCCGCGATGATCTCGTTGTTGCCCGCCATGCGGGAAAAGGAAATCGTCGTCGCCAGCAACAGCGTCATGGGAATCGAAAGCCGCAACTGTTCCGGCATGGTATACGGAATCAACAGGATCGCATGTTTCAGCGGCAAGCCGAGTTTCATCGCCTCGTTGACCACGATGATCATCACCAGGAGCACGGTCAGCAGGAGCAAGGCCGCGAAATAGATTTTCAGGATGTCAAAAATAATGTAACGGAGAAACAGTTTCATGGGTGTGCGCAAGGATCAATCATGGCGTAAAATCACCAGTTTCATAATATGACGTAATTTCCCGATTTTTCCCGTTCATGTCAAGCCCAATTTCTCGGAAGTCCGTCTGACGGTACGGATTTGCACTTGATTTGCTTTTCCGTTTTCGATATGCTTCGCGAAAATTTTGAGGATACTTTCGTTATTATTATTTTTTCTTATCATGGTGTTTTCGATGAGCTTGCCGTACAAAAACAGCACCGAAAATTCAACGTTATTCTTTGCCCGATTTCGCCTGTTCGCAGTCGTTTTGCTGGGCGGCGTGTTGCCGCTGGGCTCCGGCTGTACGAACATGACGGCGGAAGGCCGTAACTCGCAAGGCGCAAAATACTACCAACAAGCGAGATACGACATGGCGATTTCCGAGTTCCAGAACGCGGTGAATCAAAGCCCCGATTCTCCCGAAGGGTATTACAACATCGGGATGACCTACCACACGCTCGGCCAAAACAGCCGCGAGGCAACATATTACGCCCAAGCGGAACAATATTACAAGCTGTGCCTGGCAAAAAACGCGCATCATGAGGCCTGCCGCGAGAAATACGCGGAATTGATGTTTGAAACCGGTCGCGTGGTCGAAGCGTTCAATTTTCTGCATGACTGGGAGGTGGTCAACAAGGATGCTGCCGCCCCAAAACTTGCCATGGCAAAGCTTTATCGTGATGCCGGACGCCCGGAAGATGCGCTGAATTATCTGAACGCCGCGGCACAAAAGGAACCGCAAAACCCGAGAGTTTACAATGCGTTAGGCAGTCTCCGGGAAGCCAACGGCGACACGGCGCTTGCACTGGAAAATTATCGCGTCTCTTATCAATTAAATTCAATGCAGCCGGAAATCGCGACGAAAATCGCCCAATTGAGCGGTCAGGCGATCATTGGCGCGACGGCAAACTCGCAAACTTTGCCACAGCAGGAGTTTAAGCCGGCTCAAACCTTCGACAGCCCGACGCGTCTCGCAGTCCGCAACCGCTTCGAAGTGGGGATGTAAGGCCGGTTTTCGATTTTTTCTTCACAAAGTCACAAAGGACGCGAAGAGGAAAAATACTCAGTTCTGCCGCTATAGGCTTAGTTTTTCAATCATCTCCGCGATTTTTGCGCGACGTTCAAAAATCGGGCGCGGGTCGATCGTGAATTCGGTCATTGATTTCGTGATCGACTCCGGCACGTTCAACAGTTCGCTTGCGGCTTTGCGGTCCGAATCGGAAAGCTTGTCGCCTTTCTCGTGCAGCAAATCACGGAGCAAATGCAGCATCTCGTAATCCTCAATGCCTTCGCGGATCATCTCCCAGCGGATGCACGACACCGGCTTGTCGAACACGGGCTTGCCGTCGTTGAGGCCCGGCACGGCGGCCGCGAGCGGCGGATAGATGAATCGCCCGTCACCGTTGCCCCAGTGCTGTTTCGTGCCGCTCGGAACGGAATAGCCGACCGTGTAACCCATCGGGTCTTCGTAAGGATTCTGGTAACTGTCCGGGAAGGCCGTCGCGCTGTGCCAATAGGTCGATTCCCAAACGAGCGAACCGACGACATTACGTTGCCATGCCTGCCATTGCCAGACGCGGAGTTCCGTCGCAGGGTGATCGATAAAAATCGTGCAATAGGGCGCCTTCGGGCCGGTGCAAAGATACCACCAGAACCGCTCACCGAGCGCCATGCGCTGTTTGGCCAGTTCGTCGCGGAAACTGTTGGAGATGGAACACCAGATGTTGATCGACGTGTTTTTATCATCCAATGCCTTCATGAAACCGTCGTTATCCATCATGAGCGTCATGAAACGCTGGATTTTCGGGCCATATTGCTGGATGCGTGCCGTGCCTTCCGCGACAAATTCATAATCGTGTTGCCCCGGTTCGTCGAACCAGTAAATGTAAGCCTTGTCGATCCAGCCTTTTTCGACGAGGTGGTCCTGCAATTTTTGATAATAATCGGCGATCATCGCCTTGTACTCGGGCGTGTCCGCGGCGAAACCGGCGATGGACGGATCCGTCCTCGCATGGAACGTTCCGCCGCCGAGTCCGTGACCCGGCACGGTGAAATTGGTGAAGTGAAATTTCTCCAGCACGCGGTCCATTTCGGCGTCAAAGCGGGAGAAATCGATTTCGCAACGCGGCGGGTTTTCTTCCGGCAGCCATTGGACCGATATGTTGTCGAAGGGCGTCGGCCTGTAAATGCTGATCCGGTGGTCGGAAAAACATTGCAGGTACATTTCGTTGACGCGGCGGCGGTCGTCCTCGGTTTGCGCATTGTGATATTTCGCCGCCTGATCGGGATTGTAACCGAAGGCCGTTTCAAGGTGGTTCTCTTCCGGCAACGCGAAATCCCAGACATGCAGCGTATAAGGCACCGTGACATCGAAACTCCTGTCTGCGGACTTCAATCGGAACGTTCCTTTATAATCCCCGGCAACCGCATCGGCCGGCACCTTGACGTTGAGCCAGATCGGCTGGTTTTTCCCGGCGGCGATGTCAATCGGGCCGTCAAGCGGCGGCAGCGCGTCGGGCCAATCGCCGACCAGCCCGGTGCCGTCGGTTTTCGAATGCACGAAATGATAATAGGCGTAAAGTAATTCGACGTTCTCCGCCGAAATGACCGCACCGTTCGGCCCTTCAAGTTTGCCGGCGGTTCCGGTCAAACCTTTGATTGACGCATCCCCCTCGGGACGCACGACGAATTGGAAACCCTCGACGTCGTTTTTCGCCGCGTTGATTCGAATCGGTTTCGTCGTTTCCGGCGAAGTGATGGGAGTCTGGCGATCACGAGAAACTTTCCAATCGGCCTCGCACCACCAGCAATTGGCGGACGAATTCCCGGTGTTTGCGGGCAGTCGATAACCGTAATCGCTTCGCTCCAACGGATGCGTTTGCGTCGTCTGGGCGTATGAACGGTCGCCATATTCAAATTGCAGCTCATGCTCTCCCGGCGAACGGGACGCTTCGAGCGGAATGAGTTTTTCGCCGACAATGGCGTTGCCGATTGTCCTGATCGCTCGAACTTCGTTATTTTGAGTCAACGTCAGCATGTTGGGAGGCAGTTGCCCGTGGTTGCTCAACGACAAGGTCGGCAGATTCGCAGGCGGTGTCGTTTTCCGATCCGTCGCGGTCGCCAACAGGGTTTCTCCGCGAAGGTGGAGCGATTGCAGGTTCATATCGGCCAGCGTTTCCGGCAAAGACGCTTCGAAGCTGATTCGATTGACCTGGAAATTGGCGCCGTCCAGCCCACGAATGATCACAACGATGTGCTTCGCGGGAAAATATTCCTTTGACAGCGCAAATTCCTTCGTCCCCAAAGCGTCGAACCGTCCGATTTCCACCCAGTCCAGGTGCTTCATGTTGTCGGTTTGAATCGCGACAGTCCCTTCGCCTCCGGTGTAATGATTGACGTTGATCGTGATCTTTCCGTCTTCAAAAGGAATCGCGACGGCGTCTTCCGTGAACGGCGTCAGATGAAATTGCCAGCAAACACTCGAACCGTTAGCAAAACACCATCGGTCGGTATTGAACGTCGTGTGCAGAGCCCCGAAGAATGGACGCTGAATATTGCTTTCCTTGCCGCCAAGGCCGCCGTTAAAAACGTATTTGCCGCCTGTGATCGTTTCCCCTTCGCCGAGTAGCAGCCTACCGAAAGGGAGATCGAATTCCTTCATGACGGGCGCGACCTGCTCCAGTTTCATATCACGAAATTGAAACGTGCCGTTCGATTCCCATTGCCCGACTTTCATTCGGGCCGAACTCACCGAGCCGGGTGCCCGAAAGCAGAACGATTCCTCGCGCCATTGGTCTTTTGCGGCGGTAAAATCACGTGTAAAACCTTCAATTCCGCAGGGCAGGCAGCCGCCTTCGCTGTTGTCACCGCGAATCGAAACGCTGAAGCGGTAAAAGGCCTCCGGCTGCAATTTCACCGGCTCGCTGAAGCAATAACCGGAACCGGTTCCGTCGCCGGTGATTTCCACAATGCCGGATGTTACTTTATTGCCGATGTCATCAAGCGGCCAAATGCCGTCCTTGAGTTTCGCCGCGTCATCCGCGAACGACGGTTGCAGCGACAGGCCGATCAGAAGCCCGAAAAGAAGGGGCGGAAATATGAGGCGGGTGCGTTTCATGTTTTTCTCCTAAGGGGGATATGACGAGACGCGAACGTCAGAGAGCGTTTGTGTTTTGCCATGCCGAAAAACGCTTTCCCGACACCGCCGTATTTTCCTCGTTCTCAAACGTTCGCATCTCGTTATGAAAAGAATCAAACTTCCAGTTTCCACGGGGCGCGATATTCGTAGTGCAGCAGGGCGTTGGCCTCGTCATTGTTGACGAAACGTTCGGCGGCGGTGTCCCACTTGAGACGTTGGCCGACGGCGAGCGAAATATTGGCGATGTGGCTCATCGTCGTGCTGAGGTGGCCTTCCTCGACGTCGGTGTTCGGCAGTTCGCGCGACTTGATGCAGTCGATGAAATTGCGGACGTGCTCGTCGGTGATGCTGAGATTCTGCTGCCCGGCCCCGGCTTTGACTTCGATCGCTTTCATGCGTTCGCCCTTCGTCTGGAACTGACCCGGCTTTTCCGGCGTGACGGAGTAGCCGCCGTCGTTGACGTACAGCGTACCGTTCGCGCCGCGGAATTCGACGTAGGCGGACACGGCCATGATGGGGTTCGAGTTCGCTTCGTAATGGCTGAATTCCAGCAGGCGGCCCGAAGGAAACAGCCAGGTCGCGTGCATCGTGTCGGGAATCGAACGGTCGTCATTGACGGCGAAGTTCCCGCCCATCGCACAAACGTCGGTCGGCGCTTTTTCCTTGAGGAATTGCCGGAAAATATCGATGAAATGCACGCCGTTGTTGGCGATTTGCGACGAATAGTCGATCCACCAGCGGAACTTGTAGGGCGCGATGTTCCCCTGGTAAGGCCGTTCGGCACGCGGTCCGAGCCACAGGTCCCAATTCAGCGTTTCCGGTGGCGGCGTCGGTTTCATGCGTCCGATGCCGTCGGGGTACATGTTGCTCATGTGGCAGCAACGCGCAACGGTGACGCGGCCGATGAATTCGTCAATGTCTTTCGCGGCCAGGTCTTTGTAAATCGGTCCGCTGCGTCGGTGAATGCCGACCTGCACGACGCGTTTGTATTTCCGTGCCGCTTCGATCATCTTCCGGCCTTCGACGATGGTGACCGAAAGCGGTTTCTCGACGTACACGTCTTTTCCCGCCTTGCACGCTTCGACCGTTTGCAGGGCATGCCAGTGGTCGGGCGTCGCGATGCAGATGGCGTCGATGTCCTGACGGTCGTAAACCTTGCGGAAGTCTTCGGCGACGAAGGTCGCGCCGCTGCCGAAATTCTCCTTGGCCTGATCCAAAACCGTCTTGTCGACGTCGCACAAGGCGGCGATTTCGACGTCGGACTGTTTGCGAAAGGCGTCGAGGTCCTGTCGCCCGCGATTGGCCGTGCCGAGAAATCCGACCCGCACGCGGTTATTGGCCCCGATCACCCGGGCGTACGACGCGCTCGATTGCAAAACCGCGGTCGCCGCAACGGCTCCCGCGGCGGCCTTCGTAAACGTGCGACGATTGATGTGTTGAGGTTGTGAGTGACTCATGTGTTCTCCCTATATATTGATGTGCGTTGAGTGAAAATGGCATGTTTGAAAAGGCGGTAATCGCATAATAATCCATTATACCGAGAGGCACACGGTATTTCGACAACCGTGGGCAAATTATTTTTTGAAGGAGAATTTCCACAGAAATAGCGCAATGACTCACATCAGCAAGAATGGCGGCACAAATAATTCTGATGTGCCGTCTTGTAAATCACTTTCCCTCTTCGTCGAAAAAGCCTTCGACAAAGGGGCTTTCCAAGATTTCGGAGTCCTCCGGCTCTTCCACCGTGTCGAAGAAATCGGCGTCAAACACGCGCCCGTTGTGGTACTCATGATAGGCCCGCGATTGCGGGTCGTCTTCAAAGAATTCATCGTCTTCGGCCAGATTGGTTTCCTCGTCGAAGAAGTGCTCGGCCCATTCGTCGATTTCCTCTTCCGCATCTTCGACGATTTCCACGATTTCCGGTTCACCCAGTTCGTCGATTTCCGAATCGTCGACGATTTCGATTTCCGGCTCAACTTCCGGAAGCGGTTCCGGCTCGGGAAGTTCCTCGATTTCGATGACGATCGGTTCCGGCACGCGCGGGGCGTTGCGCATTTTTTTGGTTTTACGCCGTTTCGGTTTCGGGGCCGGCGGTTCCACGACGGGGATTTCCTCGACGATCTCTTCCACCACCGTCACCACGGGCACTTCGACGATTTCCCCGATCTCTTCGACTTCCTCAATGACTTCCGGGGGCGGTTCCACGACGGGTTCTTCGGGCGGCGTTTCCTTGAGATGGGGCATCGAAATGCGAATCGCCTTGGGCTCGTCGGCGAACGACGGCAGGATGCGCACCGGCACGTCCAGCGAATGAAACATCCGGCAGATGTGCTCGTGACAGGTAAAGAGGAATACCTGCCGCCCGTTGGGGCCGCCTTTCGCGAATTCGAGCAACGTTTTCGCCGTCGCGTAGGCCCGCCGCGAATCGTAATTGACCAGCACATCGTCCATGACCAGCGGCAAACTGATGCCATGCCGCTCGAAGGTGGTCGCCAGCGCAAGCCGGATCGCGACGAAAAGCTGCTCGCGCGTCCCGCGCGAAAGCCAGGTCACGTCGAGCGAATTGCCCGCGAAATCGTCGACGTACAGCGTGTTTTCGCCGATCGGCGTCCAGACCCGGGTGTAGCGCCCGTCGGTCATCGCGGCGAAATAGCCCGACGCTTCGTTCAGCGTTTCCGGCTGCCGCTGGCGTTCGTATTCCGAGCGTATTTCTTCAAGCACGTAGGTCGCCAGGCCGCGTACCTGCCATTGCGAGAAATGCTTCGCGATGCGGTTTTCGAGCATCGCCAGTTCAAGCTGCTTGCCGGCGATCGAGCGATCGTTGCCGATGTCGGCCAGTTGCTGCGCGAGCCGACCGCGTTTTTCGAGTTGTTCGTGCAGTTCGACCGAAAGCAGTTCGGCCCGTTCGCGGGCCTGTTCCAGCAGTTCGGCGAGATGTTCCCGCTTCGACGATTCGAAC
>JAVBQX010000279.1:0-2702 GCA_031548645.1 Thermoguttaceae bacterium | reverse complement strand
CGGCGGCACGACCGAAGGCGCCGCAACCCAGACGAACATCGACCTCGACGGTCGGATTGCCACGGCTGTCAAGAATCTGACGACCACGAATGTCAACAATTGTACTTCCCATGCTATTTTCCCTTTCGTGAAAGTGACTTCGAGACGATATTCGCGTCCCCCCGACGGTTCGGACGGCGCTACAATGGAATTTTTAGAATCAAGACACATTTTCCCATAAAACCCCCGACTGACTAGGGGAACGCCTCTTTGATAAGCACGTCAAGCCGTGTAAATTTTACAGCCCCAAAACCGTTATTGCCGGAATTGCCGTTGACGGTTGTGATCGGGTTGGGTAATATTTGGAAGTGACATTGCGTTGGCCTCAATTGGGTGATGGTATGGAAACCGAAAAAAAGAAACGACTGGGAATTATCGCAGGTTACGGAGATTATCCAGTCTATCTTGCAAAATTTTTGCACCAAAAAAGTTATGATGTGTTTTGTCTGGGGGTGCGCGATCAGGTGAACACCGGCATCTTGGATTATTGCAAAGACCATCTATGGATAGGGTTCGGTCAATTCGGGAAAGCCGTGCAATATTGCAAAAAACATGGAATCACGCATGCGGTCATGGCTGGCGGGATCGTCAAGCGGCAGTTTCACCACACGCGACTCATACGCCGGTATTTGCCCGATTGGTACACGTTGAAGCTGTTCGCCCCGCACTTTATTTTTCGTACAAAAGACAACACCGTCGATTCCCTGCTGCTGACCTGCGTCGAAGCCTTTGAACGACAGGGAATTACGTTATTGCCAGGCACGGAACTGGCCCCGGAGATGCTCGTGAAACATGAACTTTTGACCCGTCGCGGACCGACCAAGGCCCAATGGAAAGACATTCAATTCGGTTGGAATATCGCCCGGGAAATGGGCCGGCTCGACATCGGGCAAACGATTGTCGTCAAGGACCAGTCGGTCGTGGCCATCGAGGCGCTCGAAGGAACGGACGAATGTATTTTGCGTTCCGGAAAACTGTGCCGTGGCTTTACCGTGATCAAAGTCGCGAAACCGCAACAGGATATGCGTTTCGACCTTCCCTGTTTCGGGATGCGGACGATTGAAAACATCGCCGCGGCGGGCGGAAAAGTGCTCGCCATTGAGGCAAATCGTTCGATTTTCGTCGGACAAAAAGAGGTCCTTGATTTTGCGAACAAAAAAGGTATCGCCGTGATCGGCTTGCTTGATGACGATCTTTCGCAGGAAGAATATTGCCCCGAAAATACAGCAAAAATTTCCGCCGCCTGATCACCCAAACAGTTCGCTGGTGTAGCATCCCGGGACGCATCTGATATAATGCCGGTTTGCAAAGTTCTGTGTGAACGAATCAGGGGGCGAACATGCGGCCGTATCGAATTTTTGCCATTGGCGAAGTGCTTTGGGACATGCTCCCGGCGGGGAAAAAGGTCGGCGGCGCGCCGGGCAATTTCGCCTATCATTGCCGTCAACAGGGCGCCGCGGCCGACATGATTTCGCGCGTCGGCGATGACGAACTGGGGCGCGAACTGCTCGAATTTTACCGTTCCGTCGGACTTTCGACCGAATATCTCGTCGTCGATCCGGAACATCCGACCGGCGCGGTCGACGTCGAACTCGCCGCGGACGGACAGCCGCGTTACGTGTTCCGCGACAACGTCGCGTGGGATCACCTGCACGCCGGCCCGGAAACGCTCGCCCTGCTGCAAACGGCCGATGCGATCTGTTACGGAACGCTGGCCGCACGCCGCGACGAATCGCTCCGCGCGATCCGGGCGATGATTTCCGCCCCGGCGAAATCGGCGCTTCGCGTGTTCGACGTCAATTTGCGGGCCCCGCATTACACCCGGGACACCGTGCTCGAACTGCCCGAACCGGCGGACGTCCTCAAACTCAACGACGAGGAACTGCCGATTCTCTCGCAAATGCTCGGGGCGGACCTTCCCGGCTCCGACGATGACGTTTTGATCGCGGCGGCCCGGCGTTTGCTCGACCGATACGCGTACAAGCTGCTCATCCTCACGCGGGGCGAGCGCGGCAGCATTTTAATGACGCCGGACGCCGTGTCGCAATACCGCAGCCGGCCCGTGCCGGTGGTCGATACGGTCGGCGCCGGCGACGCGTTCACCGCCGCGGCGGTCATCGGCTTCCTCGACGGCAAACCGCTCGACGAAATCAACCGCACCGCCTCCGACCTGGCCGCCCAAGTCTGCACCCACCCCGGCGCCATGACGCCGTATCCGTAAGAATGGCAGCCCGGAACGTAAGTGACGGGTTTCGCGTACAGAAGCTGGGATGATCACGCAAATGAGTTTTTTATAACTGCCGTACCCGCTTTGAAGGCACAATAAAAATGATGGTATTACCCGTCGCTTACGCTCCGGGCTGCCATGAGGACGAACTTTTTCCTTTGTAACCGTCAAACTTTTTCTCACAATGACCTCACCAAACCACGAACACGAAACGATTCTCGTCCTGAACTTCGGGACGCAATACCTGCAACTGATCGCGCGGCGGATTCGCGAATGCCGTGTATTCTCGCGCATCGTGCCGCACACGATCACGGCGGAGGAAATCAAGGCCATCGCTCCGAAGGGGATCGTCTTTTCCGGCGGGCCGCTCAGCGTTTATGAGGCCGCGTCCTATCGCTGCGACCCCGCGATTTTCGAACTCGGCATCCCGATCCTC
>JAVBQX010000283.1:0-12319 GCA_031548645.1 Thermoguttaceae bacterium | reverse complement strand
CTCGACCGCGTAGCGCTGGAGGGCGATTTCGAGCAGCACGGCCTCGTTTTTCAGGAAGTAAAACCCGGCTCCGGCCACACGGGCCCCGGCGTCAAAGTCGATCAGGTCCAACGCTTCCGCGATTTCCACGTGATCTTTCGGCGTAAAATCGAATTTCGGAATCGGCGTTTTGCCGAACGCAAATTCCCGGTTCGCCTGATCGTCGACGCCGATCGGCGCGTCCGGGTGCGTCATGTTCGGAATCAGGCGGTGAATCCGATCCAATTCTTCGACGGCCGCGTCCAGTTCCGCTTTCGCCGCCGCGGTCGCCTCGCGAAGCGAACGACCCTCGTCAACGCAACGCTGCTTGTCTTCCGGGGTTTTGGCCTTGCCGATCGCCTTTGCGACTTCGTTCGCCTGGCGGTTCAGGTCGTCCACCTGCACCTGTTTGTCCTTGCGAAAGGTCTCCAATTTGACAAAACGGTCGATATCGGCCTCGACGCCACGATCGACGCAGTTTTTCTTCACCGACTCCGCATTTTCAAGAATAAATTTCCGATCCAGCATGGCGACACCATAATTATGTACGATTTCAATGGTTTCCAAAAAAGGGCCTTTTAAGTGTACAGGAAAAACCGTTTTTGGCAAACCCCCGGGAAATCAATCACGGTCTTTTTCAAAGCGATCCGCCAATGAAGTGGAAATGTTCTTTGACGGGCTGAAAATTCCTGCTACAATTTTTTCTCGATGACAGGCCCAATTTTTTCACATTAATTTTCTGGCAATATTGTGCAAACAACTCATTTTCTCATGATGACCTGCCAGTTCGGCACGGAACGGTTTTTGAAGCAGGAAATTCTTGAACGGTATCACGATTTGCGTGCGGCGTTTTCGCGGCCCGGGTTCGTGACGTTCAAGACTTCGCCGGACTGGAACGTCCGCCGTGTCGGGAAAATACGTTCGATTTTCGGGCGTTACAAAGGGCTGTCGCTGGGGCGGGTGCCTTGCGAAGACGTTGACGCGGCAGTTCGGGCGGTTTGGGAAATGACGGGGAATTTGCGAATCGACCGCGTCAACGTTTTTCCGCGCGATTTGGCCGTGCCGGGTTCGGGCGATTTCGAGCCGCACATCGACCGGGAATGCGTCGTGTTGCACGAAAAACTGGTACAGGCTTGCCCTTACCGCGAAAAACTTGCCCCCGGTGCCGGCGAGGCTCTGCTTCCGGCCGAACGAAAAGAAACAGTGCTGGATGTCGTGCCGGTTTCGCCGTCCGAATGGTACCTTGGCTATCATCTTGCCGAGGATTGGCGTTCCTGTCAGTCGGGTGGGCTCGTCAGACTTAATTACCCAAACAACGCGGTTTCGCGTGCTTATCTCAAATTTGAGGAAGCGTTGCGTTGGTCGGAAATGCCCGTCCGGGCCGGTTCGCGGTGGCTCGACATCGGCGCCGCTCCCGGCGGAGCGTCACAGGCCCTGTTGGCTCGCGGGTCGGAGGTCATCGGCGTCGATCCGGCGGAAATTTCGCCCGTGGTTACGAATAATCCGAATTTCTCTCATTTGCGTGGACGACTCAATCAACTCAAACGCTCTCAATTCCGAAAAGTCCGCTGGGTGGTCACCGACATGAACGTGGCACCAAACTATACGCTGGACGTGCTTGAAGACTTTATTTCGCAAAAGGATAGGAATATTCATGGTCTGCTCTTTACCTTAAAACTGGTGAAGTGGGACTTGATTGCCGATATTCCTAGTTATGTCCAACGTATCGAAGGTTGGGGATACGCTCATATTGCGCTTAATCAAATGCAATTCAACCGCCAGGAAATCATGGTCGCGGTAAGAAAATAGACGTCCGTCAATTTTTCCGGACCGTTATCACGGCTTCCTTGTTATTTATGTGCAATTTGAGTAGAATCAATATTTTAAGATATTTTCAATATCTGCACCGATTGTGTGGATGTTTCCGCCATTATTTTACCGTTATCAGGCGACGCCGATGAGTAATTGTCTTTCGTTTTTTCAAGCCGTGTTACTGAAATCCCGGGAAGATTGGGCCGCTTGCGTGAAAATCCTGCTGCTTCTGCTGTCGCCGGTTGTCATTTCGGGATATGCCTGCCACGTTATCGCGCAGGAGGACGACACCTTAAGCGCACTGCTCCAGCAGATGCAGGACGATTCGGAAACGACGACGGAACTTTTGGACGACGAGCCCGTTGACGAACCGCCCATTTCGCCCGGAGCTCCGGCGATCCACAGCAGCCGGGACGTGGTTTCGGCCGATGAATCGGAAGAAGAGGAAGTCGATCTGGAGGAATACCAAGAGGAAGCCCAGCACGAGGACAACGAAGGCGAAACCATGCTGGAAACGACCAAGCCCAAATCGCTGACCGAAGGGCTCTCGTCCGCCAGGACGCAGCATCCCCGGCAGACGCCCGAGCCGTTGCTCGACCGCATGAAACCGCAACAGGGAAGCACGCCGGAACCCAAACAGGAAACAAAACCGCCCGTCGAACCGGGGGGCTATGTCGCGATCAACGATTCGACCGTCGGATGCCCGTTCGCCCCGCAGATGCTCAAGGTTTTGCAGGACGAAATGATCAACGGCCTCAACGGCCGCAACGTCATGGGACGTTTCAACACCTGGCGAAACTACATGCACACGACGCTCAACAACACGAATTCGCAGATGACCGGCACCGAGGTCAACGCCCGGGCCAGACTTTCGTGGTATGACGAATTGTACCGCGATCCCGTCGCCTCGGTGTTCAAGGCCGACCAGTTCAGCCGCTACATGCACGCAGGGCTTTCGTCGGGCAATAGCATGCACCTCGCCGAAGCGATGGGAGAAATCCGCCGAAAACTCGACGTCCCGAAACGGGAAGACGACGGCCTGAGGTTCGTTAAGGTCGACACGCCGGAACAGGCGGTGCAGGAGGTCGTCCGCTGCATCACGCTGGCGCAATCGCATTACGCCAGGGCCGTTTCGACCCTGACGCCGGCGGAACTCAACCTGCTCAACTCTCAGCTGTATAATGTGCTTTGCGCGAAGGAAACGCACGGGCATACCTTCAACAGCAACTCGTCGGCCGTGCAAATGCTGACCTTGCTTCAAAAAGTCGACCGCCGGGCGATTCATGACGCAGGCGAGGCCCTGATTCCGCTTTCGGACGACCGGCTGCTGGCGTGTTTGAAACAACTCAACCCGAATCAGTACCAGCCGGTTTCACTCGACGGCCAGGCGATTCACCAGATCGTCACGCCCGGGGGGACGATCCTCATCGGCGGGCACGGGAACAATACCTACAATCTTGATGGCTTTCGTGGCGCGGAAGACATCGTCGGCGTCATCGACCTCGGCGGGAACGACACCTATCGCGAAGGAACATGCACGCCCAACCGGCCGGTGTTCGTCATCATCGACCTCGACGGGGACGACAATTACGTCGCGACGAAACCCGGCACTCAGGGCGGTTCGCTGCTCGGCGTTTCGATGCTGATCGACTGCGCCGGACGCGACACCTATCGCGCCAGCGACGTGGCCCAAGGCTCGACGATCGGCGGCGTCGGAATTTTGATCGACAAGGGCGGAAACGATACGTATCACGCGCTTCGCCGGGCGCAGGGTCAGGCCTTCGGCGGGGTCGGCATATTGATCGACCAGGGCGGGAACGACAGTTATCACGCCGCGATGTGGGCCCAGGGATTCGGTCACAGCGCCGGATTCGGCGTACTCGAAGACGTTGACGGCAATGACCGCTATTATCTCGGCGGGCTATACCTCGACTCGTACCCCGAACACCCCGGTTACGAAGGCTGGGGACAGGGGCTCGGTTCCGGATTCCGCGGTTCGGCGGGCAGCGCCTGCGGCGGGATCGGCATGTTGCTCGACGGCGGCGGGGACGACAATTACGAGTTTGACTATATCGCCCACGGGGGCGGTTACTGGCTCGGCGTCGGCATGTTGCGGGATTTCGGCGGAAACGACCGCCATATCGGCTCAACCATGCTCGATTATTACGGCAACCAGCGTTCAGAGGCCCGATGGCAGCGATTCAGCAACGGTTTCGGTGTGCACTATGCCGTCGGTTTCTGTTTCGATGACGCCGGCGACGATTATTATGAAGGTACCATCATGGGCATGGGCATGGCCTGGGACCTGTCCGTCGGCTACCTGTGCGACTTCGGCGGAAACGACACCTACCAGGGACGCGGCGGCCTGATGCAGGGCGTCGGGGCCCAGGGGAGTTTGGGCGTGTTGCTCGATTATTTCGGCAACGACACCTATCTCGGCAGTTCGCAGGGTTACGCCAGCCCGAGCATTGATCCGAAATATCACAACGGCGCGCAATGCGGGGGGAATTTCAGCTTCCTCGTCGATTACGGCGGCACGGACAAATACGGTTGCGGTGCGAAAAACAATTCCTACAACACACGCGGCAACGCGTCCGGCTTCCTGATCGACCGACCGCTTGAAACCGAGCCGCAGGAACCGCCCCCGCCGCAACCGCAACCACGTCCGCAGGCTCAACCTGCACGCGCACCGGCGCAACCTCAGCCGCCTCGCGCTCAACCGCAGCCGCGTCCGCAAAATCAACCGCAACAGCGTTCGCCGCAAAACTACCGACAACCGCAACGCCGGTAAGGATATGGCAGCCCGGAGCGTAAGCGACGGGTTTTTCACGCGTATTTACCTTTTGTAATGCAAATCTGGTAAAGTTTCAATTTCATTCGCCTATAAATCAGAGCTTTGACAGTCATAAAACGGTAATCCCATCGCTTACGCTTCGGGCTGCCATGACTTGTGGTTGTCAGGGAGGGATTGCGATGTTGAATCAATCGCCAACAACAACATACCAGGAGTGATCGACCGATGCTCTTTTCGACATATCAGATTCGGATGGGATGCCTCATTGCGATGTCGACCGCCCTGTTGGTCGGCGCTACGGGGCGGGATTTCGCGCTGGCCCAGGGACAAAACCTGCGGAATACGCAGCCTTCGCGTTACTCGCAACCGCCGCAACCCCCACCGCAAGCGCAGCCTCAAGTTCAACCGCAACCGCAACCACAAACGCAGCCCCAGCCGCAACGGCAACCCGTGCCGCAGACGCAACCGGTGCAACAGCCGCAAACCCAGCCGGGTCAGCAGCCGCAGGCCCAGCGTCCGCAACCCCAGCAGCCGTTGCCGCCGCTTGACGCGCAAACGATCGCCAACGATCTGCACGGCGCGATTCAACGTTTGATGGCGGCCAACTCGCGGCGAAGGCCCGCTTTGACGGATTGTTCTCCCGACAAAGTGCTCGCTTATTGCCATCCCTTCGGCGGACAGGCCAGGGCGACCGATACCGGCAATCAACCCGTGTACGCCGTTGGGGCGCTGTGCTGGAATTTCCCCTGCCAGGGCAAAACGCTTTTCCGCATCAACGGCGACCAGGTGGTCGCGCGGGTGGGTTACGGCTACCAGCAATCGCCCGGCTCGTTCCTGGCCATGCTCGCCTTCTCGGAAATTCTGCCTGATTACGAAATCAAGGCCGGAAACGATTCGCGGACGCTGGCCAACCTGATCGCCACGGAAAAAAACAATTGCTCCCGCGGGCAGAATCTCGCCCTCGTGCTGGCCGGGCTTTCCTTTTATACGACGCCCGAAGAACAATGGGGCAATTCGCTCGGCGAAGCCTGGTCGCTCGAACGTCTCGTTTTTGAAGAACTGTCGCGACGCGCCGACCAGAGCAACGTCGATGTGACGAACCAGTTGCTCGGACTGGCCGCGGCCGTTCGGGCCTACCAGGAGGCCAATCGCCCGCTGACCGGTCCGCTCGCCGAGGCGCTCGTGCATCTTGAAACCTACCAGCGTTTCGCACTGTCGATTCAAAACAGCGACGGAACCTGGCACCCGATGTTCTTCGTCAGCAAGGGAACCAGCACCGACGCGGACAGCGTCCTGTACGCCAGCGCCCACATTTTGCGGGCCCTCGTCTATTCGCTGCCGCCCGATCAATTGCAGCACCCGCAGGTGCAGCGGGGCGTCGTCGCCGTCGCGGCCATCATCGCCAAGCGAAGCGTCGCCACGCCGTTTTCACAAATGAGTTACCGGCAAATGGAAGGAATCACCGTCGGATTGCAGGCCCTACGCATTTATGACGAACGCGTGTACGGCACGGACTATTCAACATTGGAATAAAACGGGGCGGCCATGCAACGAGCCACCTTGACAGTCAAAATCGAAGGCAGACCGACTGCCGTCGTGACGCTGTTTCCGTCGTCCGAAACCGTCGTGGGGCGGTCCTCCGAATGCGCCGTCGTTCTTGAAGACGACCGCGCCAGCCGGAAACACGCCGCCTTCTTTTTTCGCGACGGCCGGTGGTACGTCCGCGATTTGAAAAGCCGCAACGGAACCGTGCTCGGCGGTCAGCTTGTCAGCGGTGATACGTCCCTCGACGATGGCGACGTCCTCGGCATCGGGCATTGCGAACTGCAGTTCGATTTGAGCGACGAGGGCTCCGATAATTCTGAAATGCGCGACCGAATCGGGGACGTTCCTTGCGGTACGGGCGTTTTTGGCATTTCGGAAGCCACCGGCGTGGGACCGAGCGACTCCTTTTTCGATCCCGGCGAGATCATTGAACGGCGGGCCAAAACGTCGTTTCTCAATTCGGACAGCGACACGGTTTCCGATTATGTGACCCGTGCCGGGTATGATTCGGCGAACCTGTGCCAACTTGCCTTTCAGTTGGGCAAGGGCACCAGTCTCAAAGACGTCTCCCGCGTGACGATCGAAGGCTTGATGAGCGCGACCGACGCCGCCGCCGTCGCGATCTGGCTGCTGCCGCAGGAAGTCAAATCGACGTTTCGCGTTTCGCAGCTCCGACTGGTGGCCCATGCCGAACCGGACGACCGCGACTATATGCACATCCCCGAAACGCTGGCGAAAACCGTCATTGAAAACCGCGAAGCGATATTGACAAACGACCTCAAAAACCGCGAACAGGCCCGGACCGCCGAAACCTCGACGACCAAAACCGCGTTTCCCGGCAATGCGTTGGTTGCGCCGGTGCGATTCCAGGATAATATTCTCGGGCTCCTGCACCTTTACAATGAGACGCCGGAACAGACGTTTTCGCCGGATGACCTCGAATACACGCTGGCCGTCGCCGATACGCTCGGGGCCGCGCTTTCGCACCTGACCCGCGAGCGGGAATTGAGCGCCCACCTCGACGACGCGAAACAGGAAAACATCATCCTCCGCGAACTGCTCAACAAGGACACCGAAATCATCGGCGCCAGTTCCGCGATGCGCCAAGTCGGAAAACTCGTGCAACGTGCCAGCGAAGGCAAGGCGACTCTGCTCATTCGCGGCGAAAGCGGAACCGGCAAGGAACTCATCGCAAGGGCGGCCCATTTCGCCGGCTCGCGCAAATCGAAGCCGTTCGTGTGCCTCAACTGCGCGGCGATTTCGGAGAGTCTGTTGGCCAGCGAGCTGTTCGGCCACGAAAAAGGGGCCTTCACCGGGGCCACCGAACGCAAGATCGGCAAGTTCGAGGCGGCCAATCTAGGAACCTTGTTTCTCGATGAAATCGGCGAAATGAGCGCGGCCCTGCAGGCGAAATTCCTGCGTGTTCTCGAAGGTCACCCCTTCGAACGCGTCGGGGGAAACACGCCCATCTCGGTCGACGTGCGCGTTGTCGCCGCAACGAACCGCGACCTCGAAAAAGAGGTCGCCGAAGGACGGTTCCGCCACGATTTGTTTTTCCGGCTTCGCGTGCTCGAAATCATCGTCCCGCCGCTGCGAAAGCGCAAGGAGGACATTTCCGTATTGGCCCAGCATTTTCTGGAGCGGTTCCGCACCGAAACCGGCCGCAAAATCGACGGCTTTTCCGCCGGGGCCATGCGGCTTTTGCACGAATATCGTTGGCCGGGAAACATTCGCGAATTGAAAAACGTCATCGAACGGGCCGTCCTCCTGGGCAGTGATTCCGTGATCCAGGAAGCGGACATCGCGCTTTCGTCGCTGCGAACGACGGGAGACACGAACGTGTCGAGCCTCGTCGGCGTGCCTTCGCCGAATGATTTGGCCGCGTGGTCGAACGATCCGCTCCAGGCGGCGGCTGAAGACGAGGAGGCGACCTCGAAATACACCCCCATGACGCTGGAGCAATGGGAAAAGCATCACATCGAAGCCACGCTGCAATTCTGCCAGTGGAACAAGAGCAGCGCCGCCCGCGTGTTGGGAATCGAACGAACGACGCTTGACCGGAAGATCAAGCGTTACGGAATCGACAAGGAATAGCCCCGTCGCCAAGAGATTATTTTGCGTCCGGCTTCGTCACGAGGATCATCATCTGCCTCGCTTCGGGCAAATACACGTACTCGCAACCATCGACCAGTTCCGGCAGGATGATGCCGTTGGCGTCAATGATTTTATCGACGAATTCGTCCTGCGAGATCGGCGGGCGCTGGTTGGCCAGTTGAAACTTCCGCATCGCGGCCATCACCTGGTTGCGCCAGACGTTGATTTCCTCGTGGCGAAAATATTGCGAAACGTCACTCGCGCGAAAGTCGACCAGCAACTGGTTATCGGCAAGTGAAAAACCGCTGAAATCAGCGAAATCGTCCGATTCCCCTGTCTCCGGTCGCGGCGGCTGTTGCATGGCCGGTTGACCGTCTGTCTGCGTTCGCGGAACGCCCGTCGCCGGTTGCGGCACGGCGGAAACCGGTTGCCCGACCGGTTGTTCCTGGGATTGCGTTCGCGGCAACCCCGTCGCGGGTTGAGGCGGCAAACGATCCGGCGTCGTCGTGATGGTCACCGGCGGCAAGGGTTGTTTCGGCTGTTGCGGAACGGTTGCGTCTTTCGTCTGTCCTTCGTTCGGCAGCAGGAACTGCGTCGGGCG
This sequence comes from Thermoguttaceae bacterium, assembly GCA_031548645.1. GTDB lineage: Bacteria > Planctomycetota > Planctomycetia > Pirellulales > Thermoguttaceae > WRMR01. Next base: position 3,455 of record JAVBQX010000283.1, on the reverse strand, counting down.
TTCCTTCAAGACACGTTCGAGCCACGCTCGCGGATAACCGACGTTCGGGTATTTGCCCTCATCGTCCCGCACGTAGCCGTCGTTGTACTTCGTGATCAAATGCACGGCCAGTTCCTGCCAACGTTTGGCCACCTTTTCCGCCTGCATGACCGAATAGTCCGTCAAATAGGCCCGCATCGCGTCCGGTGCGGTCGAATGCAGTTCTGCCGCAGCGCGTTCGACAGCCGGCTGCAAGGCGAAAAACGTCGATTCCATCTCCTGCTGCACCGCACGGATTTCGGGCATCATGTGTGAGTATTTCAGGTTCGCGTAATTGGAAACGAGATTGAACACCCACCAGGCCGAATCCTGCGAAAAGCGTTCGATCGACCCGGTGACGAAGGAACGCGGCAGTTCGTCGATCGTGCAATACAGCGGAAAATAGCAGGTCAAATAGGAATCGTCGACCCCGTACCAGACGACGCCGCCGACCGGATCGGGCAGTCCGCCGCGTGATTGCGTCACGAACGAAAAGGCGGTCTGCTGCGTCGAGATGGGGCGCTCCCACGAGTATTCCCGCTCGTCGTTTTCGTCAAGCTTCCAGTAAAGCGGCCGCCAGCGGCGCGGCATGCCGTATTCGCCCGCGTCGATGCCCTGCGTCATGTCGAATTCGGTGCCTTCGAAATGATCGCGCATGAGGGCCATGACGTCGGCGGTCGAAAGTTTGCGGTCCGGGCGAATCGACCACGGGTACGATTCCGCGCCGGCCACGCCGCGGTGATAGTCCACCGAGAGGTTCAGCGACGGCGCCGCGCGGCGGTACACGCTCCAGACGCGGGCCTCGCACACGCGTTTCGACTTGGCGTCGGCGGGCGCGTAAGCGTCGGCGAAGTGAAACGGCTTGCCCGACGCGGGATCGTAATACCCCTTCTCGACGGCGAAGTCGATCACGTTGGCCGAATACAGGCAGTTGGCCGGGTCGTCCAGCGGGAAAGTGCCGATGCGTGCCTGGTTGGCGTGACACGAAATTTCCCCGTCCGGAACGCGTTGCGCGACCCAAACGGCCCCCTTGCGGTCCTTGCCCATGCCGATGATTTCCAGCACCCAGGCCTCATTCTTGTCGGCGATCGAAATCGATTCGCCTTCGTCGCCGTAACCGTGTTCCTCGACCAGTTGTGCCATGACGAGTATCGCCTCGCGCGCGGTTTTGGTCCGCTGCAATCCGAGCGTCATGAGCAGCGGATACATGATCGTCCCGTCCTCGTTGTGCAATTCCCCGCGACCGCCGAAAGTCGTTTCGGCCATGGCGAGCTGGAATTCGTTCATGATGCCCTGACCGCTGCTGCCGAGCACCTGGTACGTATGTGGAACCTGCGGGATGCTGCCTTTGCCCGGGATGTCGATCATCGTTCCCGGTGCGTGATCCGCGGCGGAATACAGTTCCAACGTCGCGTAAAATCCCGCCGAATCGGCCGTGTAGGTGATCAGCACCGCACCGTCGGTCGAGGCCCCCTTGCTCACCAGCACGTTCGTGCAGGCCGACAAAACGCCGCCGATCGCGCCGCAAATCAAAACCGCCAATAGTGCGGCAGTTTTCAACCGGTTGGATTGCGCCGCCAAGACGCCGGATATTTCATGTTTCATCATTCACTACCTGTTTGCCATTCTTTTCTGATGTCGTCTCTGCATTTTTGTCAAGGAAGCAATCATGCCCGCAATGGCATTGTATCACATGCTCGGGGTTCATGGCTATAGGTTTGCCCGACAAAATTGTTCCCGGTGGAACCGCCGGCGGGTGAAGGCTTTTTTCATCGACCAGGTTGGGGGTCAAGAATCGCGAGCAGCTTGAGAATCCGTTCGGCCAACACGTCGGTCGCTTCGAGCTGTCGCTGTTTTTGCTTGATGGTGTCGATGACGCTGCCCGGGCGACGGACGAAATTGCCGAGCAGGGCCCCGAACCGCCGCGCGGGATGGGTGCCAGTCGAATGCGTTTTGACGTCGCGCGGCTGTTCCTCGTCGTACAGGCTGGTGACGACCCGCAGCGGCAAAACCGGAACGCAACGTCGTCGACAAACTTCCAGCACGGGAAAGGCCGAACGGTCGGCCAACTGGGCCCCGAAACTCTTCCGCAATTCCTGCTTTTGCGCCGAGCTCCAAACGGGGCGACGCGTCGTGACTATCGCGCCGAGCCGAAAGAGCGTTTCGAAGGTTTCGCGTACCGCAGCGCCGCCATATTTTGACGCATCTTCGGCACGGGAATAATCCGCATTCGGCGCGGCACCGTCAAACGTTTCGGCATCATGCAACCTGACACCGTATTCGTCGGAATCGGACCGCGGCGAGGCCAGTTGCATTTGCCGCAGGTCGATGGTGCGCCCGACGGCGGTGTCGACCAGCACGTTGGGCACGTAAAGCGACAGCAAGGCGACTCCCGGCGCGAGCCCGGCGGCGAATCCGGCGGAGATCACGCGACGCGGCCGGAAAATATCAATCACCGCATTCGTGACCTGTTCAAGGCTTTCGCGGGAATCGTCGGACGGCAGCGCCGCGATGATGCGCGTTTCACGGTGCGCGACGGCGTAAAACGTGTTGCCGTTGCCGCGTGTGACCGCCGCGTCGGGAAAGCGGTCGAGCAGTCCGATCGCTTCGTGCGGCTGGGAAAATACGATCGCGAAATCCACGACGCCCGCTTCGCCGCCGCGAATCGCCGCCGACTGGCTTGCCGCCTCACGGCGTGCCCGGAGTTCGCGCTCCACCTGCGTCGTGACCTCGCGTTGCACGAGGTCGATCGCCTGCTGTGCGAGAAACGAACGAATCAGCGTGTTGATCAAAAACGACATGTAACAATTGTGTGGTAATGGTTGTCTATCAATAATCGTCCGGGAGCGCTTTCATTTGTTCGAGCGTGAAGACGGGGCCTTCCTTGCAGACGTAGAACGGGCCGCAGTTGCAGCGGCCGCATTTGCCGAGTCCGCATTTCATCCGGTTTTCGAGGCTCGTGTAAACGTCGGCGTCTTTCATTCCCGCTTCGGCCAACACCGGCAGCGAAAACTTGATCATGATCGGCGGCCCGACGACCAGCGCGACGGCATTGCTGCAATCGATGTTCGCCTCTTTCAGCACGGTCGGCACGAAACCGATCTTGCCGTCCCAGTCGGGCGTCTCGCCGCCGGGGTCGACGGTCGAAAGCACGTTGACGTTCGGATGCGTCGCCCATTCTTTCAGCTCGTTTTTGAAGACGAGATCGCCGACGGTTCGGGCACCGTACACGATGCTGATTTTGCCGTACTTTTCGCGGTTTTCGAGGGCGAACCAGATCGCGCAACGGATCGGCGGCATCGCGATTCCGCCCGCGACGAAGATCAGGTCTTTCCCTTCCCACGCCTGCATCGGGTAGCTGTTGCCGTACGGCCCGCGAAAGCCGATTGTGTCGCCGACGTGGACGTTCCACATCTGCTCGGTGACCCGCCCGGTCT
>JAVBQX010000332.1:0-4317 GCA_031548645.1 Thermoguttaceae bacterium | reverse complement strand
CTCGATGTCGGCTCATCACATCCTGGGGGTGGAGGAGCTCCCAAGGGTTTGGCTGTTCGCCAATTAAAGTGGTACGTGAGCTGGGTTCAGACCGTCGTGAGACAGGTCGGTCCCTATCTGCTGTGGGCGTTCGAAACTTGAGAAGGTTCAACTTTAGTACGAAAGGATTTAGTTGGACATACCTCTGGTGTTCCTGTTGTCGCGCTAGCGGCACGGCAGGATAGCTAAGTATGGAATGGATAAACGCTGAAAGCATATAAGCGTGAAGTCGGCTTCAAGATTAGGTTTCGTAGCTAATTTAGCGAAAGTCCCCAAAAAGACGATTTGGTTGATAGGTCGGATGTGTAAGTGCAGTAATGTACTCAGCTAACCGATACTAATGGACGAATGCTTGATCACATATATCAAACATTCCTAAATACATGTCACTCTTGCTTTAATGATATATTGTGATAGTCAGGTGAAAATTTGACTATTGCATTTCCGGTGAATATATCCGAAAGGTCACACCTGTTCCCATCCCGAATACAGTAGTTAAGCTTTCGGAGCCGATGATAGTAAAAAAATTGCGAAAGTAGGTATCGCCGGTTTATTTTTTATTAAAGCGAGTCGAAAGACTCGTTTTTTTTTGCGCCAACTTCTTTTCCGAGGGTTTTTTATCCTTCCACGCCTTCCATTGTCTTATCTGTCCGGTTTTCGCAGAGAAAATAAATATCATTCTGAATATACTTTTTGATTAGATAGATGTGCGTATATCACGAAAAATTTGCAAAAAATATACAGAAGTCCAGTAGTGATTCACGATATTATTTAAAACCTGTATTTGTAATCTTTGAATCTGATCAAAATTCACTTATGGTGGAAAGGCGAAAAATGGATTTTTCATCTATATCATACGGCACAACGAGTATTAACGTCAAAACGTCTCAAAACAAACAAAACTCAAAATCCGAACAGGAGAATGGGGAAAAAAACGCCGCAAATTCTTCTTCTCAGACGAAGGATTACATCGATCTTTCGACAAGCGGAGCGTTTCAGTTGAACTCGACGCAAAAAACCGGCGGAAAGTTCAGCCTTGCAGACGCAAACTCACCGCCGAAATCCGTGGGGCAAATTGACGCGGTGTTCAGTCGGATAGAGGCTCTGGCGGCTGAAAACGGGGTATCTCTGTCGCCGGACCAGAAGTATAAACTCGCGCTGGACGCCAAGACCGGCGAAGTTTCCATCAGCGGAATCGACGACCCGGAACTGCAATCGGCCATGCAGGAACTGGTCGCCAACGACAAGGAACTCGCGTCGTTGATGCAATCGGCCCGCATCGGCGAAGGCAAATCGTCGTCGCGCTACACGCTGGAACACGACCCCGCGAAGGATGCCCAAATGCCTACGACGATGACCTACGACCAGTTCAAAAATTCCGTCGCGGCGACGGAAACGGCCTCGACACAAACGCCGCTGGTGCAAAACACGCAGACGTCCGATGCGCAGCAGGACATGGTTCGACAGCTTTACATGCTCTGATGCCGGGGATTATTGTGGCAACATCTGTTCGGCAAAGCGACTGACGCGTTGGATGATTTGTTCCTGTTCCTCGATGCCACCGCAGGGCAGCGGAAACGAGCCTTCGCCGGTGATCAGGACCACTTGGTACGGTTGTTTCCAGCCGGGATTTCTTGAAAAATGCGATCGCCCCGTCAGCAGACGGTTCGTTTTCGGCGTGGCCGGAATGACGCGAAAAAACGTGGCGAAATCCCTCATCGGCTCCCGTCGTCTCGTGCGGTCGTGACGCCACGAAAATCGAAGCTCGTGCGGTCGCCGGGGCCAGAATTTCATAATCACGGTCCAACGTTTCCAAAACGGCCACCGAACGAACCGACAGGCCATGACGAAAACCAGTTGAATTGCCATCCAAACGGCAAACATCGCCAGCAGGGCGTTCAGTTGAAGCTGGGGATCGGAAGCGGCATCGACATACCACCGGAACGCGTCTTCGACCGGTTCGCGGTATTCTTCGGGCACGCGGACGGCGATTTCCCGTTCGATCCGCGGCACAAGATGGCGCTCGATCAAATTCCAACCAAAATATTGCATGCCCATGAAAAGCAGGCCACCAAGGAACAGGCACCAGAGGCCCAGGTGATATATCACCATCGACAATGCGGCCATGCCCGAGGAAAACGCCCCGCCTGTCGTTGAGACGAGTTTTAGCGTTCCGCGGAGTTGATTGGAGCTGAGTTCTTCCTCGACCGTGACCAAGGATTGCCGGCGGATCGGGTAGCCGTCGTGTCGCGCCCGGCGTTTCATCGCGAGGGATTCGCCCCGAACGAGCGGTTCGTCTCCGCGACGTAGGGGAGTATCGCCGCGGTCAAAGGCGTATCGTTTCGACTCGTTGACCTTGGCTTTATTGCGTTTCGTTTCGGTTCTCGACAGCTTTTCCGGGACGCTTCGCTCGGCGTGAACCGAAACCGCCGCCGCTTGCGTTCGGTCGAACACGGCCTTGTCGTAGGGCGTTTCGGCAAAAAAATCGTCAATCGTTTTTTGCAGGGCCAGCATTTTCGTTCGCGACTTGTGAAGGCAGATCACCCCGCGGGTTTTCTCTCGCCGAAAAGGAAAACGCGTTTCATAGCGGTTGCCTGCGTCATTATCGAGCCGGAAACTGCGACGTCCCGGGGCGACGCTCCGGATCCAGGGTATCGGGCACGGAACTTCGGCCCGATCGTAAATTCGCTGACTTCGCCATTGCGTGACGATGAGGTCGCGCCGGCGAATGACGCGGAGCGTGCCCGCGCTATAGCAGAGGAAAGCTTGTTCGCGATAAATGCAATAATAACAGAACGCGGCAAAACAGAAGAGAAAAAATCCCAAGGGGCCGAAAATCGCTTGAAAAACCACGAAAAGAAAGACTGCCCAGATGATGTGGGGGAACACCATCTCCTGGCTGAAACACCGTTTCAGTTCAATGACCAGTTCGTCGTCCGACCGTCGATACGAAGTGAGGTGGTACATGGGATTCGTTGAAAAATATAGTGAACTATCACCACAATTCCCATATTATCTCAATAGAATGCGAAAATCAAGATTTTCCCCGGTGCATTGCGGTGAGAGGTTCAGATGATTTTTTTGCGGACGGCCCAGACAGCGGCGTGGGTGCGGTCGCGAAAACCCATCTTGCGCAAGATGTTCTGCACATGTTCTTTGACCGTATCGACGCTGATTTCGAGCGAGCGGGCGATTTCCTTGTTGCTCATCCCGAAAGCGACATGCCGAAGCACCTGCAATTCGCGACCGGTCAGCGGAACTTCGTCATCGGCGGAACGTCGTTTCGATTTCATCCGCAGGGCCATGCGGTCGAGCTTGTGACCGATCGGGCGTTCCTTTCCTTCGTGCAGACGGACCAGGGCCGCGACCAGTTCCGCCGTCGGGGCCGTCATTTCGAGATACTCGTCGACGCCGCCCACCGACGCCCGGGCGAGAAACGCGGGGTTGTCCGATGCGGTATAGACGAGCACCTTCGCGGTGGGAAAGGCGTTTTTCAGCGAATCGATTTCGACGAAAGCCGTCGTGCCGGGGAACTGCACTTCGGTCAAAACGACGTCCGGCAGAACCATCTCATAGAGCGGCAGCATTTCCCCCGGCGTTGCGGCTTCCGCGGCGACGGTCAACTCATGCGGCCTGTGTTCCGGCGAATCAAACAGGGCACGCAATCCCGCCCGGACGATTTCCAGCGGCTCAATGACGATGATTCGCATGGCATGATCCTTCGGAAAAAACGGAATGATACGTGGTGGTCACGAAAAAAATTTCCCCTGTTCCGTGACCACAGGTCACGGCTCGTTATAACTCCACACTCCACACTCCAAATTCCACACTACTTCACTCCGCCGGTGAAAAGGCGCTGCGCAATTCCTGGCGTTCGTGTTCGAGCAGGCCGTCGACCATATATTCCAAATGGCCGCTCAAAATCGTGTCGAGTTTGTACACGGTCAGGTTGATGCGATGGTCGGTCACGCGGTTTTCGGGGAAATTATAGGTACGGATCCGCTGGCTTCGGTCGCCGCTGCCGATTTTCGTCTTGCGTTCCTCGGAACGCTTTTTTTCCTCGATTTCGCGAAAGTGGTCGTAAACGCGGGACTTGAGCACTCGCAGGGCCTTGGACAGGTTTTTGTGCTGGCTCTTTTCGTCCTGGCAACTGACGACGATCCCCGTTTCGAGGTGCGTCAGCCGCACGGCCGATTCCGTTTTATTGACGTGCTGGCCGCCAGGGCCGCTGGCGCAGAATTTGTCGAGCCGGTAACTGTCCGGCGGGAGGTTGATTTC
>JAVBQX010000216.1:0-14236 GCA_031548645.1 Thermoguttaceae bacterium | reverse complement strand
GTCGCCGACGATGTCCCCGAGGTATTCCTCCGGCGTGACGACTTCGAGTTTCATGATCGGCTCCATGAGCGTGACGCCGCCCGTTTCGAGCCCCTTGCGGAAGGCCTCGGCCACGGCCACGCGGAAAGCCGTTTCGTCGGTGTCGCCCTCGGTGATGACGACGCTTTCGAGCGTCACCCGCAGGTTGATCAGCGGGAAACCGAGCAGGCCGCCGCTTTGGCTTTCGTCGCGTATCGCTTCGAGAACGATTTGCTTGTACAAAAGCAGGAACGCCGGTTCGTTGCACTTGCTGACGATCTCAAGGGCCTGGTTCGCGTCGCCCAGCGGTTCGATTTTCAGCGTGACTTCCGCCGAATGCTTTTTACCGCCGAGCACCCGCTGGCAGACGCCGGAGATTTCGACCGGCTTTTGAATCGATTCGCGGTAACTGACCCGCGGGGTGTGCACGCGGACGTTGACCTTGTGTTCGCGGAGCAGGCGGTGCTTGATCACTTCGAGGTGCAACTCGCCCATGCCGCTGATGAGCGTCTGGCCGGTTTCCTCGTTTTCAATCGCGCGAAAAGTCGGGTCCTGCCGCTTCATCATTTCGAGCACGGCCTTGAGTTTTTTGTGTTCGTCCGAGGTTTCCGGCTCAATGGCCATCGAAATGACCGTCTCGGGGAAGACGATTGATTCGAGCAGGATCGGCGCCTTGACGTCGCAGATCGTGTCGCCCGTGATGCTGTGCCGCAGCCCGATGACGCCGATGATGTCGCCCGCCGAGGCCGTGGGAACCTGCTCGCGACGGTCGGCCTGCACGAGCCAGAGCTGCGGCATGTTCTCTTTTTTGTTCTCCCGGGGGTTCAGCACACGGCTGTTCGTTTTGATCGTGCCGGAATATATCCGCAAATAGTGCAAATCGCCGTGCTTGTCGGCCTGTATCTTGAAAAGCAGGGCGCAAAACGGTTCGTCCGGATCGGCGTGCCGCAACAGTTCGGGCGCGTCGGGCCGCGTCGGGTCGATGCCCTCGACGGGCGGGATGTCGGCCGGCGACGGCAAATAATGACACACGGCGTCCATGACGGGCTGCACGCCGATACCGTCGAGCGCCGTTCCGCAGAACACCGGCACGGCCATCGCCGAAATCGTCGCCGAACGCAGCGTCCCGCGAATCATTTCCTCCGAAATTTCCTCTTCCGAAAGAATCAACTCGGTCAGTTCGTCGCAATAAAACGCGAGTTCGTCGAGCATTTTCGCTCGCCATTCGTTGGCGTCTTCGAGCAGTTCGTCCGGAATGTCATGCTCGGTGACCTTCGAGCCGAACGTCGCAGCGTCGAATTGCAGCATCTTCATTTTGACCAGGTCGATCGTTCCGCGAAATGCGTTCGGAAAATGCGGGGGGCCGCTCCCGACCGGGAGGGCCACGACGATCGGCGTCGCGTTGAGCCGCTTTTTGATTTCTTCGACCGTGCCGAAAAAGTCGGCCCCTTCGCGGTCCATTTTGTTGATGAACGCGATACGAGGCACATGATACTTGTCGGCCTGACGCCAGACGGTTTCGCTTTGCGCCTCGACGCCTTCGCGGGCGCTAAAGACGACGACCCCGCCGTCGAGCACGCGCAGACTGCGTTCGACCTCGGCGGTGAAATCGACGTGCCCCGGCGTGTCGATCAGGTTGAAATGGTGCTTGTTCCAATCGAAGGAGACGCAGGCCGCCTGAATCGTGATGCCGCGTTCCTGCTCTTCCGGGTCGAAGTCCGTGACGGTGGTTCCCTGATCGACCATGCCGACTTTATGCACGAAATTCGAGTAGTACAGCATCCGCTCGGTGACGGTGGTCTTTCCGGCGTCGATGTGGGCGATAATCCCGATGTTACGAATATCTTTGATTTGGCGTGACATGATTCTCAACAGGCGGGTAGTGTGAGTTCCAGCGGAAGCTTTTCATTTAAACCGCCCATTATAGCACGTAAAACATGATTGAAAAAGCCAACTTCGAAATTATTGTGCCGTGTCGGGAACAGAGAGTTTTTGTGTTGATTTTGGAATTGCTGACACAAAAACCTATTCGATTTATTAATTTTTTTGCGAGTTTCGTTGAAATCAGTTCGTTTTCTTGTTACCATGATCTTGTTGTATTGACACATAAATTCCGTTCCTCGCTTTGCCACTTTTTCTCATTCGGAAGGCTGATCATGGCAACCGCATGGTACTACGCGCTCGACGGTGAACAGCAGGGGCCGGTATCGACCGACGAATTGAAGGCTCTGGTCGCAAATCGTCGGCTTTCGCTCGACGACCTCATCTGGAAAAAAGGTCTTGCCGAATGGATCAAGGTGTCCCAGGTCCGCGAATTGGCGGCGTTGTCCCAGGTGGCTTCGTCATCGTCGACATCGCAACCGGCTCCTGCTGCGGAACAGCGGCAGGTTCAGAAGCCGCAAGTACGGCCAACTCAATCGCCGGCGAAAGCTCCCGAACCGGATGAACTGCGTTTGGCCCCGGAGCCCGGTGCGGCTCGGGAGATTGAACCGCAGGTGAAGGAAGTGGCATCCCAAACAGATACTACGCCGAAAACACAGGTTGCGGCGCAGGCCGCACTGTGGTATTACGCCCGGGACGGTCAACAGCAGGGCCCGGTGACGGCCCAATTTTTGAAGGACAAAGCGCTCTCCGGCGAACTATTGCCGACGGACCATCTTTGGAAAGACGGTCTCAAGGATTGGGTCGCGGCCGGCTCTTTGCCCGGTTTGAAATTTCCCGGCTCGCCCGGCCAATCGGCAGCGGCCCGGTCCAGGACGTCGCAACAGGCGGCACAAACCGTTGCCGCGGCTGTTGGAGAAACGAATGAAGCGGACGCGGAACCGAACGAAAACTCGATTTTCGCCATCATGAACGACCCGGGCTTCGCCGCCGCACCCGCCGCCGTTCGCGAAACGCCGAATTTGGGACTCATGTCCGCCGCAACACTCGAAGAAAAACCGCGGCGTCGGGGGAAAATCGAATTCGAAGGTTCACCAGCCGCCATGGGCTACATGCTGGCCGCGTTCGCCATCCCCATTCCGCTCGCCTTCATCATGGCTTACTTCTACGGAATTCTAAAATGCTATATCCCGTATTTTTATTTATGGTACGTTGGCATTTTCCTGATTGGAACCGTTCTTGCCGTCGTGACATGTCAGCTTTTCGATAAAGCCAAAATGCAGCAGAACCTGATCGTCATAGGCTATCTCGTCATGCTGGGGCTAATCACGCTCTACGTTTCCTGGGCCTCGACCATCACCTGGGCCATCAACAAGTATTCGGAAGACGGCGAACAGGCCTATTTTGTCGTGGTCTTGCTCCAGCCCGCCGCAGTGACGCAAATCGCGCTCCAGGTCAGCATTGAATCGGAAACCACCTCGACACGTCATAATCGTTCCACGGGATCGGGCGTATTCTATTTTTTGTTGGAAGCCGTTTTTGCCGTCGCGGCCCCCGTCTACAGGGCCTATCGTCTTTACAACGAAAGTGATTGATTTCACCGGGCTTTTTTTCGCCGGGCGGTTTTTCGCGTGGCCTTTTCGACCACGGGCAAAATTTTCGGCGGCGGGATTTTCGTGCCGTATACCGTCCCGAATTTCTCCGCCAGTTCTTCATGGTTATAACGCAAAAATTCCCAGGTTTCAGGCGACGGGTCCTGCCCCATCCATTTTTTCATCAGTCGGCGGACGACCTGGTCGTATTCCTTCTGCGAATTGCCGTGCGCGTAGCAACGGCCTTCAAAGCGGCGGATGTCGCCGTTGAACGCCGGGCTGATGTGGTACAATTCGTGGATGATCGTCTCCAGCTTGTCCGTCAGTTTCATGTCAAGAAAGCGAGGCAGGTAAAAATAGAGGATATAGTAATACTCAAAACCGTCGAGCGAACGATATCGCTGAATGGCCCAGCGCTTGCCCTGGTGTTCCATGGAAGCCCGACCGTCCAGAAAACGCAACGGGGTCAGCGAGGCGAACACGCCGTAATTTTTGGAATGCCGCGTTTGGCTGAAACTGACCGCCACACGATCCATGTCGATATGGGCCAGCTCGGGAACGCGGAAACAAATATCTTCACAAACCGTTCTTACCGCCGCGGTAAAATCAAAACCTGCGGCAACAGCGCGATTGACTCGTTTTTGCCTCGGATTCTTTGCCATTTTCATTCACCAAAAGATGTTTTCAACAACACGGATATCAATTGTGATGTCGTGCTTCACACACGTGAACTACCAGTTATACGCAAACGGCGTCCCAACCGGCTCCGGAATCCTTTATTTCCACTATAATGTGAAACGGCTTTTTTGGAATGAAAGAAGAAAAAATAAAAAAAAGGGTTTATGCTGTTCGCATAAACCCTTGTATCATAACAAATTAGATATTTTGTATTCCGTTGCGCTATTCTTTTTCCGTTGGGATGGCCACTGCTTTTTCTTTTTTACGATCATTTTGACCAACAAACTCAAGAATCGCCCTTGCGCCGGCGTCACCAAGTCGAGGAGTGGCCAATTTCAGAATTCGCGTGTAACCACCGTTACGGTTTTCAAATCTCGGACCAATAACATCAAGCAATATGGAAGCAACCTCCTTGTTACCGGTCAGCTGGATAAGGCGACGCCGCATAGCAACAGCCGGAGCGATGGCCTTGTTCCATTTTTGCCACTGATCGCTATTCCGCCACTGGCGCCATTGATCCGTGCCTTTCGTCGCACTGATTTTGAGGGATTCGGCTTCGCGAATGTGCTTTTGGGCCTTGCGTGCAATCGTGATACATTTCTCAACAAGCGGACGCACTTCCTTCGCCTTGGGAAGCGTGGTCACTATTCGCCCCGGCTTTTTTGGACGGGGATCGTTGTCGGCGTACATGTCTTCCGGCTTTTCCGTCAGAAAAAGGGCGGAAGCCAAGCTTTTCAGCAAGGCACGCTGATGGTTCGGGTTACGTCCAAGTATACGACCTTTTTTTCGATGACGCATGGTAATTCAATGTATCTGGAATTGTCTTTATTTCAGTATGTATCGTCTATTACATGAAGAACGGCATTTGCTGTTGGGGCTGCGCTGCGGATTGGGTGGGCAACCGCATTCCGAGACGCAGCCCGATGGCCGTCAGTTTGTCTTTGACTTCATTCAAGGTGGTCTCGCCGAAATTTCTCACTTCGAGTAAGGCGTCTTCCGATCGCGAAACCAGATCGCGAACGAAAGTGATGTTTTCCGCTTCCAGGCAATTCATGGCCCGGACGGAAAGGTTCAGTTCGGAAAGCGGCATGGCCAGTTTGGCTTCCAATGCCGGATCTATTCCCGTTGCGGTCGAAGGTTTGGCCTTCGAATAAACGATCGAATCAAGGCGATCGTACTGGATGAACGGGTTGAGATGTTTGCGAAGAATCTTCGAGGCTTCGACTAGCGCCAGTTCAGGATGCACGGATCCATCGGTCCAAATTTGCATCGTCAATTTGTCGTAATTCGTCTTCTGACCGACACGTGTTTCTTCAACATCGTATTGCACCCGGGTCACGGGGCTGAACGCCGCATCAAGCGGAATAAAGCCGATACTGTCGCCGCGATCGCGAATATAGTTCATTTGTTCCGACGCTGGCAAATAACCGCGACCGTTTTCAACGACCATTTCCAGTTCAAAAGGAACATCGGCCGTCAAAGTCGCGATATAATGATTGCGGTCTATGATTTCCACCTGATTGTCGGTGACAATGTCATTAGCCGTGACGATTCCGCTCGAATTTTTTTCAATGCGGATCAGTCTCGGTTTATCTTCCGCACAGCGAACGACAAGGGATTTGACATTCAAGACGATTTCCGTGACATCTTCCTTGACACCCGGCAACGAAGTAAACTCGTGCAGGGCGCCTTTCAGTTTCATTCTCGTCACGGCACTGCCTTCAAGACTTGACAAAAGCACGCGACGCAAACTGTTCCCTACGGAAATGCCGAAACCGCGTTCAAACGGTTCAACGACGAACTTTCCATAAAACGGCGACAAGGTTTCTTTGTCACAGACAACTTTACTTGGCAGTTCAAGACCACGCCAACGAATACGCATAATATCCACCTCCGATCAAATCAACCACAACAAATAAGCGGAATCCCAAATCCGTTTCCGGTTAAGCACGGCAGATCACCGCACGGTAACGGGCAAAGGACTACTTCGAACAAAGCTCGACGATGAGTTGCGGTTGAACGATGATTGACACGTCTTCCGGGACGGGCTTCCTGAGCATGACGCCCTGCGGAACGTCGCCCTCGGTGCGGACGAGGAATTCGGGAACCTGAGCTCCGGTTTCCTGCATGGTTGCTTTCACCATTTCGATGATGTTTTTCTTGTTTTTCAGCGATACCGCATCGCCGGGGCGAACGAGATAGCTGGCGATATTGACACGGCGACCGTTGATCAAAATATGACCGTGTGAAATCAATTGACGTGATTGAGCCCTTGAAGCGCCGAAACCGAGACGGTAAACGATGTTGTCAAGACGGCATTCCAGAATGCTCATCAAGTTCGTTCCGGTATTGCCTTGGGCGCGATCCGCCATATCGTAATACTTGCGAAACTGCTTTTCGAGAACGCCGTAAAAATTTTTGACCTTCTGTTTTTCGCGGAGATGAATTCCGTAGTCGGTCATTTTGTTGCGACGCGCCTGCAGGCCGTGCATCCCCGGCGGGGTCTGGCGACGCTGAAACGCACAACGATCGGAATTGCAACGCGAACCCTTGAGGAAGAGTTTCATTCCCTCCCTGCGACATTTCCTGCAAACAGCACCTAAAATACGGGCCATTATCTTTCTTTCTCCAGCTAAAACCTAAAGAGCTTGTATTGTAAAGTTAAATGTGATTGACGTATTTCCGGTTGAATGACAAACGACTTGCATCGCATTACGTCAAAGGAAAAAGGGAGAAATATTAAACTCTCCGGCGTTTTGCAGGACGGCAACCGTTGTGCGGCAAAGGCGTGACGTCTTCAATCGACTTAATGACAAGTCCGGCTTGTTGCAAACCGGTGATTGCGTTTTCGCGACCGCTACCAGGTCCTTTGACACGGACTTCGACGTCTTTCATGCCAAATTTAATCGCTTTTTCCGCGACTTGCTGTGCCGCCATCATCCCGGCGAACGGTGTGCTTTTACGACTTCCTTTGAACCCGCTGGTTCCGGAAGTCGCCCAACACAAAACGTCGCCTTTGGTGTCGGTGATCGTTACGATTGTGTTGTTGAAAGTCGCTTTGATATGCGCAATTCCCGATGAGACATTGCGTTTCGCCTTACGTCTTTTTGCTACCTTAGCCACGTTAAACCTTACTCCAAAATATGAAAAAGTATCTTGTATTTTTGATCAGGCATAAAAAGCCTGCAAGTTTCGTCGTACCAACGATTATCGAAGGTCCTTGACGCCTTTTTTCCCGGCGACGGTTTTTTTGGGGCCTTTTCGGGTACGGGCATTCGTTTTAGTCCGTTGGCCACGCACAGGGAGCCCTTTACGGTGTCGCATACCGCGATAACAGGCAATTTCGCGAAGCCGGGCGATGTTTTGGTTGACCTGACGGCGGAGCTGACCTTCAACGACATACTCGTTGTCCAACAGGGCGGCCAAACGCGCAACTTCGTCCTCACGAAGGTCTTTTGCCTTGACGGTGGGATTAATATTCGCCTTGCGGCACAGTTCGCGGGCCGTTTGCGGACCAACCCCATACAGATAGGTCAACGAAATGACGGCGGTACGATTATTCGGGATGTCAACACCAAGCAAACGGGGCATTTATAATCTCTCCAGCTTCACTAAATATTCGTCTTGCTCTTGACAGGAGCTTTCAAGGTACAAATCGAGACCAAAGGCGTAAACCCTTGCAGCATCCCGAATTGTTTTCCATGCGAAACCACTAACCTTGCCGTTGTTTATGCCGAGGGTTGACACAAATGACGAACACTCTGCCGCGACGACGGACAATTTTACAATTTTCGCAAATTCTTCTTACACTTGATCTTATCTTCATGTCATAACCCTTTTCGCCGTTTGAACGTCAGCGAAACTTCGAAAAAAATTTCTCTGGTTGATGAGGCCAATCCTCAATTCGACCAGCAATTATGGCTTCATATTACACGAGGTCGGTCGTTAGTGACAAACGCCTCATCTCGGCAGGAATAGCACACAAGAATGCTCTGGGCACACAAAGCACACCGATGAGAACATAATAAAATATATTCTTGTGGTATTTTTACAAGCCCCCCGCCGATTTTTATCCCCAAAAAACAAAAGTTTTCTCAATAAAAGGCCGTCCAAAAGAACGACAAAGGGTTTTCCGCCATCGCGGAAAACTGTTACGTCAAATATTTTTGAATATCGAAGCGTTCTTCATCCTGACTTGGAGCGCCGGTCAAAACCTGAACACCTTTTTCCGTTACGGCAAGCGTGTGTTCAAAGTGTGCGCTTGGCATGCGGTCAATCGTCGACATGGTCCAATGATCTTTTTGAACGGCCACGCGTTTTGAACCCATGTTGACCATCGGCTCGACGGCGATAACCAATCCGGACTGCAATTTGAAATCGCCGCCCATGCGAAACATTTCGGAACACACGTAGTTGGGGACCTGCGGGTCTTCGTGCATTTCGCGGCCGATGCCATGGCCGACCAGGCTTTCAACGACGGAAAAGCCGTGATTGACGGCTTCCACTTCCATCTGCTTGGCCACTTCACTCCAAAATTCGCACTTCGGAATCGTCTCAATCGCGATTTCAAGCATTCGAAGTGTCACATCAAGCAACTTTCGCACTTCGTTCGAAATTTTTCCCACCGCATGCGTCACGGCGGCGTCACCACACCAGCCGTCAAGCCGACAACCGGTGTCGATACTGACTATGTCGCCGTCTCTGAGTACGCGTTTACCGGGAATTCCATGCACAACCTCTTCGTTGAGTGAAATGCAACAGGTCGCGGGGAAAGGAACACGTCCGGGAACACCTTTGAAAAGTGGCTGGGCCCCATGATCCAAAAAAAAGCGTTCCATCCTTTCGTCAATCTCACCGGTCGTGATACCCGTCTGCGTCAGTGCCGCACCGATTTGGTGGGCATGCCAGACTAAGAGTCCGGCCTTGCGCATTTTGGCAATTTCACGTTTTGACTTGAGTGTGATCACGAAAATCCCTGCAAACCGTCAACGGACACGATGTGTTGGTCGCGTCTCACTTGAAGCGATCGAGTATGGTTTCAATTTGAGCGAAAATTTCGTCGACGGAACCCAAACCGTTGACTGATTTGAGTAGTCCTTTGCCACCGTAGTATTTAAGCAACGGGCTCGTTTGGTTCGTATAGGCGACAAGTCGTTCGCGAATGACTTCCGGCTTGTCGTCGGCCCGACCGCGACCTGCGAGACGTTTGAAAAGTTCATCTTCCGGAACCTGCAATTCCAGCACGACGTCGAGCGGCGTGTTGTTTTGCGCGAGCATTTGATCAAGGGCTTCGGCCTGCGCGATCGTTCGCGGAAAACCGTCGAGCAAATAACCGGCCTGGCAATCGGCCTGCTGCAAACGCTCGGAAATCATGGCGATCAAAATATCATCGGGGACAAGCTGTCCGCCGGACATGTATTTTTCGGCTTTGACGCCGACTTCGGTTTTGGCGTCACGTGCGGCTCTCAACATGTCACCTGTGGAAAGGTGGGCCGTTGCGTATTTCGCGATGATTTTTTCCGCCTGTGTTCCTTTGCCCGCCCCCGGAGGGCCGATGAAAACGATTCGCATGATGTCAATTCCGCTAAACGATATTTTATTTGATTTCGTATTCTTAAAAAATCAACCGCGTTTGTCGATAAGCCCTTTGTAATTCCGCATGACCAGGTGGCTGTCGATTTTGTCGATCAGGTCGATGGCCACGCTGACCGCAATGAGCAGGCCGGTTCCGCCGAAAAAGCTGGAGACGACAAAACTGACGGACATCATTTCCGAAATGACGTTCGGGATGATGGCGATGATCGCGAGGAATGAGGCTCCGACATAAGTGATATGGATCATGACCTTTTCAAGGAAGTCCGCCGTCCGCCGTCCCGGGCGATAACCGGGAATGAACGTCCCGTGATTCTTGAGGTTCTCCGACATGTCCTTCGGGTTGAACGTGATGGCCGTCCAGAAGTAGCAGAAGAAGTAAATCAAGAGCACGTAAAGCATGAGGTAAATGTAGGAATGGCCCCGTTCAAACATGTGCTGCAAAGAAGACCAAAGCGTGAAATCGGGATACCTTTTCGCAAGGTAGACGAAGAACACATTCGGAAACAACAGCAGACTACTCGCGAAAATGATCGGCATGACGCCGGCCTGGTTGATTTTCAGCGGCAGGTATTGGCGATTGCCGCCGCCGTACATTCGGTTGCCGCGGAAATGCTTGGCGCTTTGGGTCGGAATGCGACGTTGGCCTTTTGTGATGAAAACCACGCCGACGACCACGCCGACAAACATGACCAGCAGGAGTAAAATCCGGTCGACGCCCATATCGCCGCCGAGTTGCAAGCCGCCCGCGTTGATGATGCCCTGAAAAATTTCGTTTACCGCCTGCGGCATGCTGGCGAGAATACCGGCCATGATCAGGAGGCTGATTCCGTTACCGATTCCGTACTCGTCGATCTGCTCGCCAAGCCACATGAGGAAAGCCGTGCCGGTGGTCATGACAAGTACCATGGCGAGCTGCCAGTGAAATCCAAGAACACCGCCCGGGGCAAGATTTTGGTTGAGAAGCTGCTGCTGTCCCAACATGCTGACCATAACCCAGCTTTGAATGATGCAAATCGGAATGGTGGCGTAACGCGTGTACTCGTTGATTTTCCGACGCCCGCTTTCACCTTCCTTCTGCAATTCGGCGAGCTTGGGGATGACCGTCCCAAGAAGCTGGAAAATGATCGACGCCGAAATGTAGGGCATGATGCCAAGCCCGAAAATCGTGATTTGTTTGAGTTGGCTCCCGCTGAAAAGGGAAAGGTTGCCGAGAATGTCGCTGACACTCTTGTTCGAGGTGACCATATCATGAAATTTGGTCGAATCAACGATCGGGAGCGGGATAGCCCAGCCGATACGATAAATCGCCAACAGCGCAAGCGTCAGCAGAATTTTTTGGCGCAGTTCCGGGATCGAAAAAATGATTCGTATTTTCTGGAGCATTTCCGGGCATCCTTTAGATCAGAAATGTAGGACAATCAAACGTCCGGCGTTCATAAAACGGATATTGGAAATTTGGACCGAGTCAATAGTACGACAACCACGGACCGGAAAAACACTGACGACAAGAACGCAACATTGGGTGTCGACGGACACCCAAGCTAAAAAATTATTTTTTGTCGAAATTTTTACGGGTAATTCTCGTTCCCATTTTGTTCCGGACAAGTTTTTTCTTGCCGGAAAGAAGAATGGCCTGGCCACCCGCCTTTTGAATCGCTTCCTGAGCCGTTTTACTGAAGCGGTGAGCCTCGATTTTGAGCGATTTCGTCAAATCGCCGTGACCGAGAATTTTCAACTCTTCAAATTGCTCCTTGATGATTCCGGCTTCCTGCAAAATGACGGGAGAAACCGTTTCATTCGCTTCGAACAACAATTCAAGGTCACCGACGTTGATCGTGGCGACTTTCGTCGCGAAACTATTGGTGAAGCCACGTTTCGGGACCCGCCGCGCCAAAGGCATTTGGCCGCCTTCAAACAGTGGGTGCATCGAGAAACCTGCACGCGATCCCTGACCTTTGTGTCCGCGCCCGGCTGTTTTTCCCTGTCCGGAACCGGTTCCACGACCGAGACGTTTACGTGCTTTTTTTGGATAAGTTGCGGTAATAACGTCTGTAAGGTTCATGACAGCACCACTCCTCGAAGCCGTTCGACTTCATTCTTGTTTCGCAGTTGCAACAAAGCATCTATAGTCGCCTTGACGACATTGGTCGGATTGCTCGTTCCCGTGCTTTTGGTCAGGATGTCGTGAATCCCACATGCTTCACAAACGGCACGAACGGCGGCTCCGGCGATCACCCCGGTCCCCTGACTGGCCGGCACAAGAATGACTTTTGCCGCCCCAAAATGGCCGTGGACTTCATGTGGAATGGTCGTCCCGTCGAGGTTGACGGGTTTCATGTTTTTTGTGCCGTCCTTGATGGCCTTGTCAACGGCTGGCGGCACTTCGTTGGCCTTTCCGTAACCGGCGGCCACTTTTCCTTTGCCGTCACCGACAACGACCAGAGCCGTAAAACTGAACCGGCGACCACCCTTGACCACGGCGGCACAACGCCTGATCTTGACGACCTTATCAATCAGGTCTCCGCGTGTGACATCATTTGACATGAATGACTTCTCTTTATTCTATTAGCACTAATCAATTGAAAAATGTCTTCAAACGATTTATTCTTCCGATTCCCCTTTGCCGCCAATATCAAGCCCGTTGTCGCGAGCCGCATCGGCCAGTGTTTTGACTCGACCGTGGTATTTGCATCCGCGTCGGTCAAAGGCAACTTGTGTAACGCCCGCGGCCAAGGCTTTTTTCGCAATCGTTTCACCGATTTTCATGGCCGCGTGGCAATTTCCGCCATAACCGATTCCGCCGCGCAAATCCTTGTCAAGCGTACTGGCTGACGCAAGTGTGACACCCTTGTCGTCATCAATCACCTGAGCGGAAATGTGCTTGTGACTGCGAAAGACCACAAGTCGTGGACGTGTCGAATATTTTTTGACCGCATTGCTGACACGGAATTTACGTGTCGTACGACTTTTGTTCAGTTTGATTTGTTTTTTCACTTCGACACCAATTCAATAAATCAAAACACGCTTGATACTGCGAATGATGATTTGTAATTTCAGGAGTTGATTTGCGATATGCAACCGCTATCCGCTTAAAACAGGAAGGGTACTGACCTTCAAAGGAAAAACTGCCCCTCCCACCATTGGAAACATAGACGTTTCCACTATTTTTTCTGCGCTTTGCTTTCCTTGCGGCGAATGACTTCGCCTTCGTACTTGATTCCTTTGCCGAGATAAGGCTCGGCTTTTCTCACGGCCCGTACCGATGCAGCGAACTGGCTGACCTTCTGCTTGTCAATTCCTTTGATTTCCACGTGCTGTTGGTCTTTACACTTGACTTCGACACCGTCAGGGATTTGACATTGAATCTCATTCGCGAAACCGACCCGCAATTGCAAAACCTTGCCCTGGATCGCAGCGATATACCCGGTCCCGAAAATTTCAAGTTTTTTCTCATACCCCTGACTTACGCCGACGACCATGTTTTGAATCAAAGCCCTTGTCAATCCGTGATAAGCACGTGCCTGACGTGTCGCGACTTTCGGAGCCAAAACGACCTGTCCGTCTTTGATTTCGACGGATATTTCTGGCCGTACGGTCAACTCAAGCTTGCCCAACGATCCTTCGACCTCAACTTGACGATCGTTGACGTTCACTTTGACTTTGTCGGGAATTTGTATTGGTTTTTTACCGATACGAGACATGATGATGTTCCTGAATCAATCTGCTGATTTCGTTGAATTCGTTTCCTGGTCAAATCGACGCCTGCTTTCATCGCCTGCAAATCGACTTATGCCATAAAGGGCATTTACCAGATTTCGCAAATAACTTCACCGCCGACATTGTTCTGCCGTGCTTCGCGATCACTGATCACACCGCGGTTGGTGCTCAAAATATTGATTCCCAATCCGTTTAATACGGGCTTGAGCAAGGTCGCACGTTGATACACTCGACGGCCCGGCTTACTGACGCGTTTGACGTGCTGAATCACGTGTTCCCCGTTCGGACCGTACTTGAGCTGAATTCGAATCAACGGCGATTTGGATTCACCGGGATTGACTACGACAAAATCCCAGATGTAACCTTCGCGTTTCAAAACGTCGGCAATACCGAACTTCAGTTTCGAATGCGGAATTTCAACGTACGAATGTTCAACTCGAACAGCATTACGGATGCGAGTCAACATGTCGGCAATCGTGTCGGTCATCATAACAGCATTTACCCTCTACCAGCTTGCCTTTTTAACACCGGGGATCAAACCTTGCTCCGCGAGTTTACGGAAACAAATACGACAGATACCAAACTTGCGGTAAACGGCACGGGGACGACCGCAAAGTTTGCATCGGTTTTCGCGCCGGGAAGAGAACTTGGGAACTCTCTTGGCCTTAGCAATCTTCGATTTACTTGCCATGTGGCTTTACCTTCATATCCAAAGTTAGGATGAAATAATTACGATTTATTGATCAAACCTGTTT
>JAVBQX010000142.1:0-6712 GCA_031548645.1 Thermoguttaceae bacterium | reverse complement strand
CAACGACCTGTTCGTGCCCCGGGCGAAGCCGGGCTGGCTTTCCTTCCGCCCCTATTCCGGCGGCGAGATGACCGGTTGGGGGACGCACGGATTCGACCAGATTCAATGTGCGCTCGGCATGGATGAAACCGGACCGGTCGACATTCTCGTCGAAGGCGACAAGCTCATTCCCCCGACTTATGATAAACAGGAAGACAAAACGCGGGGCGACAATATTTGCTCGCAACCGCGACTGGCCTATCGTTACGCCAACGGCATCACCGTGCGGCTTGACAGCGGAAACCGCGGCGGCGGAATTTTCATCGGCGAAAAGGGAAAAGTCGAAATCTTCCGGGCGAAAATGACCTCGAATCCGAAAGAAATGGCCGAAGACTACCAAAAGGAACACGCCGACGTCAAATTGCCGTCGCACACCACCGATTGGATCAACTGTATTTTTGACCGTCGCAAAAAACCGATGGGCGAAATGGAAACCGGGATTCGCACGGCGACGATTTGTCACATCCTCAATATTGCCCGATATCTCGGCCGCAGCCTGAAATGGGATCCGGAAAAGGAAGAATTCGCCGGCGACAACGAAGCCAATCAATGGCTCAGTCGAAAACACCGAAAAGGATTTGAGCTCCCTGAAACAATCTGATATTTTGCGTCCGATATTGAGCGAACAAGATGCGGCCGCGTCAAAGCGTCACGTCGTCTCCGGCGTGACGATACAGGAAGACGTCGCTGCGATTGAGTTCGAGATCGTCGAAATTGTCGACGGCTACCGCGCCGATCTGTTCAAGATATTCGATCCGCGCGCCGACGTCGGTCAGCGCGAGCAGCGACCAATTGCCGTCCCCGTGCGATAGGTACATCTTGCGGGCGATCTGCGCGATGCTCATCGGTTCTCCGTGATTCCGCAGGATGTCGAGAATGCGGTTGAGCCGCCGCTGGTGGTTCTTGCCGACCAGTTCGATGCGCTGCGGCAGATTTTCGATGACCTGTTCGTGGCCGGGCAAACCGATTTTGCCTTCTGCGACGGCGGCGATTTTGCGGACGGAATTGCGATAATGATAATAACCGGTGTGCGGCGTGACCTGTTGCGGCCAAAGCTGGGTGATCGTTCGTGCGAGAATGTGGTCGCCGAGCAGCAGATGGTTGCCGTCGACTTGCAGGCAAAGGTGCCCCGGGCTGTGGCCGGGCGTGTGATAAACGGTGATGCCGTCGAATTGTTCGCCGTCCTTGAGGTGGCGGCTGACCGGAAACGGCTTGCCGCGACCGCGCACGTAACCGAAAGCGTCAATGATGCCACGTCGCCGTTCGGGTTCGACGCCCGCGTGTTGAAGGAACTCATCGAAGCGGCGATTGGAAACGGCCGCGCGTTCGTCGTATCGGGTGAACGTGCTGCTGTCGTAGCGATGGCACCAAGCTTCGGCGCCGGTCAGGTCGAGCAACTGCCGCGTCCCGCCGCCGTGATCAATGTGGCCGTGTGTGATGATGATGCGGCGGATGTCGGTCGGCTTGAAGTTTTCCTTATGGGTCGTCCGCACGAGATCAAGACCGCCGAGCAGTTCGCGGTCGCAGCCGTTTTCGCCCGTGCCGCAATCGACGAGCGTCGCGGGATGATCGCCGAGCAGCAGGTAGGCATATCCCGGCAGCGGCCGCAAAATATCGCAGCGGATCCGATAAATACGCCGGCCAGCATCCGTCTCAAAACGCGTGACGTGCTGGTACGGATCGTATTCGACAGGGGCGGCGTTCATGGAATTCATTGGTAACGGGATCAAAATTTAAACACATCCGACGGCGTACGGACCGATTCGAACAGTTTGCGGAACTGTTCCACCTTTTCCGGGTGTTGATAGGCCAGATCGTTCCGTTCGGCGGTGTCATCGGGCAGGTAATACACCGCGATCGGACCACCGGGGCGTTTCGAGACGTCAAGCTGAATGCCCTTCCAATTGCCGATGCACGCGGCGCGTTTGCCGCCCTGTTCGTAAAATTCCCAGTACAGGGAATCGTGCTTTTGCTGTCCGGCGTCATCACCGCGGAGCGTCGGCAGATAACTCAGCCCGTCGGTGTCCGCCGGCAACGGTTCGCCGACCAGTTCGCAGACGGTCGGAAAGAAATCCCAAAATGCGCTCGGGTGATCGGTCACGGTTCCCGGCTTGACGGCGTCGGGCCATCGCACGACAAACGGCACACGAATGCCGCCTTCGGTCAGGTCGCGCTTGTAACCGGTCAAGGGGCCGTTGCTGTCGAACAAATCGCTGCGATGTCCCCCCTCGTGATGCGGACCGTTGTCGCTGGTGAAAATGACGATCGTTTTGCCCGCGATGCCGAGTTCGTCGAGCAGGTCGAGCACCCGCCCGACCGTTTCGTCAAGTTTCGAGAGCATCCCCGGAAACGCGGCGACCGGATTTCGCACCTCGCCCGCGACGCTGTATTTGACGACAGTTTCTTCAAATTCCGGAAATTTTTCGCGCCACGGAGCGACGTAATCCTCCGGCACCTGCATGGCCGCGTGCGGAATGGTCACGGGCAGGTAGCAGAAGAAAGGGCGGTCCTTGTTTTCGCGGATGAAACGCAGGGCCTCACCGGCGATCAGGTCGTGCGAATAGGTTTTGCCGTCCAATTCGATCTTTTCCCCGTTGTGATGCAAATAAGGCGGATAATAATTGTGGGCGTCCCGCTGGCTGTAATAGCCGAAAAACTCGTCGAAACCGTGCTTGAGCGGGTTGCCGTCGTTTTGATGGTTGCCGAGTCCCCATTTGCCGAACGCGCCGTTGACGTAACCGTGTTTTTTAAGCACTTCGGCAACGGTGACAACTTCCGGCGCGAGCGGCCAGTCGCCGAAACCGTCCGGCGCCCCGCGATTCCCCCGAACGTAAGCGTGGCCGGTGTGTTTACCCGTCATGAGGGCGCATCGCGACGGCGCACAGACCGTACTGCCCGCGTAATGCCGGGTGAATTTGATGCCGTCGGTCGCGAGCGAATCAATTCGCGGCGTTTCAAATTGCGGCTGGCCGTAACAGCTCAAATCTCCGTAACCGAGATCGTCGGCCATGATGTAAATGATGTTGCATTTTTCGCCTTGCTGTGGCGAATCACCCGAGTAGGTCGCCGCCGGCGACACGCAGAAAACCAGGCCCCAAATGATCGTTTGCAATACGAATTGTCTCATCACAATCATTTCCTCTCTATTTTGAAACAGGCAATCCCATTTCACGCATCAGCAGTTTCAGGTCGTCCCACGCGGCGCTTTTGGCGGGCGGGTTTCGCAGCAGGTAGGCCGGGTGATAGGTACAAATGACCTTGATGCCCCGGTAATCATGAACCCGGCCGCGCAGGCGACCGATCGTTTCCTGCGTGTCAAGCAAATTCGCCGCGGCGATCGAACCCAGGCAACAGATGAATTTCGGGCGGATCACCTCAAGGGTCTCATTGAGAAACGGGCGGCAATGGCCTGCCTCATCCGGCGAGGGATTGCGATTGCCCGGCGGTCGGCAACGCAGGATATTACAGATATAAACATCGTCACGGTTGAGTTTCATGCCTTTTTCGATCATGTCGGTCAACAATTTGCCGGCACGACCGACGAACGGGACGCCCTGCTTATCTTCATCCGCCCCGGGCGCCTCACCGAGAAACACCAGTTCCGAAAAAGGGTTGCCGACCCCGAACACGGTTTGCGTGCGATTTTCGACCAGTTCGGGACATTTTTTGCACCGGGCGACTTTTGCGGCCAATTGCTGCAAGGCGGCTTCGCGGTCGGCAGGCGGTTTCGGATTTTCCGTACGTTTCGGCATCGTGGTTCCTTCCGGGGAAACTGGGGGCGGCGGGGCAAAATGCGATTGTTTCAACTCATCCGGCACGACGAGCGAAATCGCGTCGACGCCCGCCATTTGCAGCGTTTCGAGATAGTCGGTCAACCCGCGGACCATGTCGTTATTCCGGGAACCGTGTTTCATGGAGCAATCCAACCGGCGTGTTAATACAAAAGCAACATACGCCAGTTTACGGCAGGACCTGCAAAAAATCAAGCCGCCTCGGTAATGCAGATTTTTGGCCGCCGAACTTGTTCAGCGGCTTGTGGGCGGATTACTGATAAATCGGTTGCGAGAAGCAGCGGAACAGACAGGGATTATCCGTGTAAACGTAACCGTTTGGTGATTGCCCAAGATAGATATACGAACCGGAAAAGCCGTTGCTCTGCCGCGATGTTGCCGGAAATACATTTCCTTGCAATGTTTGCGTTTCCGCCGATGCGACGTTTCCGTTTGCCAAACTTGCGTAGGGTGCCAAGGGGTTGACCAGCGGGAAGTACGTCGGCGAGTCGTTTTTCTCCGATTCGCCTTGGGTTTTTGCGGTGTTGTACAGCAGATAATCGTTATCCTGCACGGCCATGATCGACCAGATGGAACGTTGCATCTCCTCGTCGACGGCACTGCCGCCGGCGTTCAACGAGGAAGGGGCCGTCAGTGCGCCGATTTCGGAATATTGGGAATAATCAAGCGACGCAATCGTTTCAACGTTCGAGTCTTCCGGCAGGATGCTCGTTTTGACCGGCGGAGCGGTCACCGTGATGACGCCTTGCGAAATGTCCTGCAAACCGCTGTCACGCTGGTTCAAAATGACGTCATACGAGGGAATGGGAACCTGACCGAAGGCTTTGGTCATTTGCGTTGCGGTACGATAATCCGATGTGATGGGGACCGCAGTAAAAGTCGGCGTCGTTGAAGACAATGAAGAGTTGATCTGTGATGATGTGTCATTTGACCAATCCGGCAAAACAGGCGGCGTACGTTCAATATATTGCACCAATTCATACGCTTTACCGTTGATAACACGTGACCATTGGCCGTTCGCGGCCAAATAATCGCCGTCTTCGAGCGGGGTATGATTGGGAATGTGCGACGTGCTTTGTCCCGTCGGCCCGTGATAATAACTGCTGCCGGGATTCGAACCGCCACCGTATCCGGAACCGCTGGAGGAACCCGAAGTGCCGCCCGAAGACGAACCGCCGCCCGAATTGCCACTCGCGGAAGATGTTCCCGAAGTCCCGGAAGCGGAATAGCCGGAACGGGAGCCTGAATAAGTGTTGGGCAACGATCCGGATGCGGCTCCGCTTCTCGTGTCCGTACCCGGCGGGTTGTCATAAACGTAAGTGGTGTTTGACGTGTGTGAGGCGGGCACGGTCGTGGCCGATGCGGATGTTGTTCCGGCCCCAGGTACCAACTCTGGTGGTGCGTAAGCGCTTGTCGCGCCGGTTGTTGAGCCGGCCATAACCGGGTTGGTCGGCATGGCCGGGCCGGGGCCTTCCCGAACGATGACCTGCCCCGCCGCCGGATCGCCGGGAAGTGAACCCTGCTGAATTGTGGCCGGGGGGGAGTTGACCGGCGCTCCGCCGCCAAAAAACGGCTGGCCTGTTTGCCCCTTATTGGTTGTTTTGCATCCGCCTGACAACAGGAAACACGCGCAAAAACCAAGCAAAACGGCAAACTTAACAGATTGCACCGGGGTTGGCGTCGGACAAAATATAAGTTGATTTTTGTTTAACATTTATCTGACCTGCACATTTCAACGATTGTCGCAGTTTGTTTTTTCGTTCCTGTGAAAATGCCAGGATCACCGTATTTGGGTGGGAGCATTATTTTTGCTCGAAAATTATTCTTGCATTAGGATAACGAAAACGCTATGATAAAACCAGATCAAATCACCGGATTTTACTACAGGAGTCTAACACACGCTGCGGCACTCCCATCACTGAAATTCAATGATTACGCCGTTTTGCCGGGATTTGAAAAATAACTTGTCGCATATCCGTAATAACGCCGACAGTTTGCCAGGATACCTATTGTATCAGTTCCGTCGTGGGGTGCCTTTTGACACACTTGAAAACAACCTTGCAAATTTCCTGTCTTGCCTGTCTTGCGATATTGATCGCCAACAACCGTTTTCTCAACGCGAAAGAGCCGCCGGTCATTGCTTCGCAAAATGAAAAAACGGAAAAAGGCGATGAAAACGTCCCGAATGACAACCTTGCTGCCATTCAAAAACGCCTGCGGGAATCGGCGACCAAGGCTTTGCCCTCGGTGGTCGGCTTGCGGGTCAACCGCATGGTCGTCGCGAGCGGCGTCGTCGTTTCGGCGGACGGGTTGGTGCTCACCGCCGGACATGTCACGACCGAAGCCGGGCTTGAGGTCGAATTTCTGTTCCCCGACGGCAAACGCGCCCGCGGCAAAACACTTGGGGTCTGCAAATGGGTCGATGCCGCGATGGCGAAAATCACCGATCCCGGGCCTTGGCCTTATTCGCCGATGGCCAAGAGGGACAGCTTCGCCGTCGACGACTGGGTGTTCGCCTTCGGACATCCGCTCGGCCTGATCGTCAATCGCCCGCCGCCGTTGCGATTCGGCCGCATCATTCAGTTGCAGCCGGACACGGTTCATACGGACTGCTGCATCGTCGTCGGCGATTCCGGCGGTCCGCTGTTCAATCTCGCCGGCGAGGTCATCGGCATCAACAGCCGCATTTCCGGGATGGACGACCGCCCCGACCTGACGTTTCACGTTTCCATCAACGCGTTTTGGGATCAATATGACCGCTTGCTCGCCGGCGAAGTCTGGGAAACCGACTCGTCGGGGCGATATCCCGAACCGCTGCGCAAGCAACTCATGGCCGCAGTCAAAGAGGCCTTGCCGATGACCGTTCGCGTTTGTTCCGAAAC
>JAVBQX010000314.1:0-21923 GCA_031548645.1 Thermoguttaceae bacterium | reverse complement strand
TCCCCGAGCATGAGGCCGAGCACCATGCAGTTTTTGAACGGGTGCGGATACGCAATCGGCGGCGTCGGCGTGACCGCGAGTTCTTTCGCGTCGACTTTTTTGATCGTGTCGCCGTTCGGTTCGTCCGGGCTGAACAGCAAGGTGCTGATGGCCAACAGGCTGTAAAACCAGCCGCGGGTCTGGTCGAGCGCCTCGCTGATGAAATCGGCCGGGAATTGGTCGGCCAGCCGTTCCCGCGAATCCTTTTTGAAGGGGTAGCCCCACTGCGCAAAGGGCATCGCGCCCGAATCGTACCAGCAGTCGATCACTTCGGTCACGCGGCGCATGCGGGCCCCTTTCGCCTTCGGCGAATCGTAGGTGATCGCGTCGATGTAGGGTTTGTGCACCTTGAGGTCTTCGCACAGGTCCGGGTTCGCCCGTTTCGCGTTTTCCCAAACGTCCCGCCCCGCAATGCCCGGCTTTTTGAGCAGTTCGTCGTAATTGCCGACCGCTTCCATGTAGCCGGTTTTTTCGCAGACCCAGATCGGGAGCGGCGTGCCCCAGTAACGTTCGCGCGAGAGGGCCCAGTCGATGTTCGAAGCGAGAAAATTGCCGAAACGCCCGTCCTTGATGTGCTCGGGAGACCAGTTGATTTCGGAATTGTTGAGCAGCATTTTCGCCCGCGATTGTTGCGTCCGGATGAACCAACTGCGACGCGGGTATTGAATCAGCGGGTCTTGCGAGGCACGCCAGCAGAAGGGGTAGTCGTGCAGGTACTGTTCCTGGTGAAACAGCGTACCGCTTTCCTTCATCATGCGGATGATGTCCTTGTCGCAATCCTTGACCCAGCGGCCCTCGCAGGGCGGAAACTCGTCGGTAAATTTGCCGTCCGGCGCGACCGCGCAAATCAGTTCGGGCCCTTCCCCCGGCTCGAATCGCGCGATCTGTTCGGCCAACAGGTCGAAGTCGACTTCGCCGAAGGCCGGCGCTTCATGCACGATACCGCTGCCCGAATCCGTCGTGACGAACTCCGCCGCCGTGACGCGCCAGGCGACGTGTTCCTCCTTGCCGCGGGTCAAAACGCCCTTGACGTCGCCGAGAGTCTTGTAATAACAGTCGAACGGCGGCAGATAGCGGCGACCCACCAGTTCCTGACCTTTGCAGGTCGATAAAACGGTCGCTTTTTTCTTGACGTTAGCCGCGATGCTTTCGGCCAACGCGGCGGCCATGACGATTTTGCGTTCGTCTTTATTGCCATTTTCGTCGGCCAGTTCGACGGTCACATAATCCAGTTCCGGATGCACGGCGGCAAACTGGTTGCTCGGCAGCGTCCAGGGCGTCGTCGTCCAAACGACCAAATCGGTGTCGGTTTTATCTCCGGTTTTGGCGTCGAGAAGCGGGAATCGTACAAAAACCGAAGGGTCGGCCACTTCCCGGTAACCTTGTCCCACTTCACCCGCCGAAAGAGCCGTCCCGCCTTGTGCCCACCACCAGACGATCTTGTGTCCCTGATACAGAAGCCCTTTATCAAAAAGGGTTTTTAGCGACCACCACACGCTTTCGACGTAACTCTGGTGGTACGTCACATAAGCGTCATCAAGGTGAATCCAGAAACCGATACGGTCGGTCAGTTCTTCCCATTGTTTCGTGTAGCGAAAAACGCTTTCGATGCACTTGTGCACAAACGGCTCAATACCGAAATTTTCGATGTCCTCTTTCGAATGTATTCCAAGTTCCTTACAGACTTCGACTTCCACCGGAAGCCCGTGCGTGTCCCAACCGGCTTTTCGCTCGACGCGAAACCCCTGCATCGTCTTGTAACGCGGGTATAGGTCCTTGATCGCACGCGTCAGGCAGTGCCCGGGGTGCGGCAAGCCGTTGGCCGTTGGCGGACCCTCGTAAAACACGAATGCGGGCGCATCCTTCCGCAATTCGAGCGACTTTCGGTAAATTTCGTTCGTTTTCCAAAATTGGATGGTTTCCAGTTCTTTGTCCGGGGTAAACGAAACATTCGCGTCTTCATTCGGGGATGACATGGCTCTTCAATGATTTTTGTTGATAATTTTGTCTTTGAGAACATGCGACACACCATTGTGGGGGGCTTACCCGCGATGGCGATATACGCAACGGAAACCTGACGGTACAATCTTCCCATTATAATAAAGACTCGCAAACCGGAAAAGGCCATGCGATGCGTCGATTGTCCCGTGACGTCACCGTTGACGAAACGCGATCCGCCGTTATGATATGGGCTTGTTACAATAAAGTCCAATTTGTCATTTCCCGGAGATCGCTTCTCCGTTTGACTTCGGCCGCTTCTTTTTGCGGTCATTGTAAGTAAAATTAGAATCAAGAGATAGGAAAATGGCTGTCCCCAAGAGAAAACACAGTAACGCGCGCACCGGCACCCGCCGTTCGCACGATCACAAAGAGAAAAAGCAGCTCACCAACTGCCCGGAATGCAGTTTTGCCATCCCGACGCACACGGTTTGTCCGAAATGTGGCCATTACATGGGCCGTCCGATCGTCGAAACGCAGGAAGATTAAAGCGTTTTCGTCGTGTGTTTCATGTCATGAAAGAGCGCGATTGATTTTCGCGCTCGTTCTTTTGTGCGCTATCGGTTTCGAAAAAAAATTCACTTTAAAACATCTCAGACCAAGCACTTATGGGAAAAATTGCCGTACTCTTTCCGGGGCAGGGAGCCCAAACCGTCGGGATGGGACGAATTTTGGCGGAAAAACACCCGGAAATCAAGCGTCTCTACACAAATGCAAATGATATATTGGGTTACGACATTACAAAAATCTGTTTTGACGGGCCTGCGGAAGAACTCGACACAACGGTCGTCAGCCAACCGGCCATTTATCTGACCAGTATCGCCGCGTTGGAATCGTTGAAAATTGAATCACCTGATATACTTATGTCGGTTGAAGCAACGGCCGGGCTGAGCCTTGGTGAATATACCGCCTTAGTTTTTGCGGGTGTTTTGAGCTTCGAAGATGGATTGAAACTCGTGCAAAAACGTGGTCGTGCCATGCAGGATGCTTCGGACGCAACGCCCAGCGGCATGGTCAGCATTCTTGGACTCGAACGCAGTCAGGTCGAGGAACTCTGCAATAAAGCCAGGGGAGACGGTGTCTTACAAATTGCCAATCTTCTTTGCCCGGGAAATATTGCCATCTCTGGAACCAATGACGCCTGTGAACGGGCGGCGGAACTTGCCCCGACTTTGGGGGCCATGAAAGCCGTGCCGCTTGCCGTTGCGGGGGCGTTTCACACGCCGATCATGCACCCCGCTGATGTCAAATTGGCGGAAGTTCTTGAAAACATTGTACTTAATAAGCCGAATATTCCCGTCATCAGCAACGTCGACGCAAGGCAGCACAATGATCCGGAGGAAATTCGTTCGATTCTCGTCAAGCAGGTGTTGCAGCCGGTTCTCTGGGAAAACTCGATGCAATCCCTGCTCGAACAGGGCTTCGACACGTTTTATGAAGTCGGGCCGGGGCGGGTTTTGCGCGGTTTGCTCCGCCGAATCGACCGAAAAGCGGTCTGCCACAACGTCGAAGTTGTCTAAATCTGAAAAAATGTCATTTTGACAAAATGAAAGGTATTGTCACTTGACGATACTCTTGTTATAAATTCCTTATAACGTAAGTCGGCAACTTTTGCACTCCGGGCGATTCCCGTTTGCGCACGCCGGTTTGCATGATACGCGTACATACCAAGTTCAACCGAAAGGGACGGCAGTGGGCGATTTTCTGAATGTGGACCTCAAAGACAAAGTGGCCGTCGTTACCGGCGCGACTCGCGGGATCGGCCAGGGCATTGCCGAAGGGCTTGCGGCCAACGGTGCCAAAGTGGCCTGCATCGGCACGAACGCCGAACGCCTGCAGCAGACGGTTGACGGAATCAACCGAAACGGCGGCGAGGCCGTCGCATACGTCTGCAACGTCGCCCTGACGGACGAAGTGAACAAGACGGCCAAAGAGGTGTTGGAACGCTTCGGCAAGGTTGACATTCTCGTCAACAACGCCGGCATCACGCGCGACATGCTCGTCCGCCGGCTGAAAGACGAGGAATGGGACGACGTCATCGCGATCAACCTTCGCGGCCCTTTCCTGATGACCCGTGCGTTTTGTGAAGCGATGCGCAAGGCCAAATCCGGCCGCATCATCAATATCACGAGCGTCAGCGGCCTGCAAGGCAATGCGGGGCAGTCGAATTACAGCGCCTCAAAGGCCGGGTTGATCGGTTTCACTCGGACGGTCGCGCTGGAACTGGCCAACCGGAACATCACCGTCAACGCGGTGGCGCCGGGCTTTATCGATACCGACATGACCTCCGTGTTGAGCGATATCGTCAAGCAGGTGGCCAAAGACCAGACACCGCTCGGTCGATTCGGTCAAACGGACGACGTGGCCAACGCCGTGCTTTTCCTTGCCAGCGACAACGCCTCGTTTATTACCGGCCAGGTGCTGCCCGTCGATGGCGGCCTGACCGTTTAAGCATCATTTTCCGTAAAAATCATGGCGTGGTGTTGAAAACTCATGCCGTTTTTTCAATAATCAAGTTAGTTTAGCGATATTTCAAGTTTAGGAGAAAAAAAGTGGCCTCAGTTTCAGAAAAAGTTATCAATGTCATTGCCGATCAACTTGCCGTCAGCAAAGACCAGATCACCGAAGACACCGACATCGCGAACGACCTCGGCGCGGATTCGCTCGACATCGCGGAACTGATGATCGCCTTTGAAGAGGAATTCGACATCAGCATCAACGAAGGTCAGGACGAGAAGATTTCGACCGTCGGCCAGGTTATCAAATACGTCGAATCGCGGTTGAACGCCGACAGTTGATTGCGTGTGACAATCAAATTTTTGCATACGCGTTTAATCGCTGATTGGCGATGAACGCGTTTTCGTTGTTTGTGGGTTTGTGCGAGTCGATTGGATTGACGTATCGCCGCGTTTTCTTTATTCAATCATGAAAATGAAATGAGTATAAACCAGATGGGTTCCCGCGTTGTCATTACAGGTATGGGGCATGTCACGCCGCTTGGTTGCTCCGTCAACCGGGTCTGGGATTCGCTCTGTGAAGGAAAAAGCGGCATTCGCGTCATCACGAACGAGTTGCATCTCGGCTTTCGTTCGAAAATCTCCGGCGATTGTTGTGATTTCGATCCGGAACGGTACATTGAACACAAGGACCTGAAAAAAATCGACCGCTTCGCCCAGTTCGCGATTTGTGCGGCGGAAGACGCGATCAGCCAGTCGGGGGTTGATTTTACGAAGGAAAACCGTTTCCGCTGCGCGGCCCTGATCGGTTCGGGTGTCGGCGGGTTGGCGGAAGTCGAAATGAATTTCGAGAAGCTGCTCGAAAAAGGACCGTCACGTGTTTCGCCGTTTACGATCCCGAAAATGATGCCGAACGCCGCCGGCGGCCATGTTTCGATCCGTCACCAATTGCACGGACCGTCCTACGCGGTCGCTTCGGCCTGCGCCAGTTCGCTGGACGCAGTATCGTTTGCCGCGCGTCTGATTCGCGACGGGGAAATGGACGTCGTGGTCACGGGCGGTTCCGAAGCGGCCCTGACGCGATTGGGACTCGCCGGTTTCTGTGCCATGCGGGCGCTCTCGGAACGCAACGACGATCCGGAAAAAGCGAGCCGCCCGTTCGACCGGAACCGCGACGGGTTCGTACTCGCGGAGGGCAGCGGTATCGTCGTGCTCGAAAGCCTGGAACACGCGAAAAACCG
Source organism: Thermoguttaceae bacterium (assembly GCA_031548645.1). Taxonomy (GTDB): domain Bacteria; phylum Planctomycetota; class Planctomycetia; order Pirellulales; family Thermoguttaceae; genus WRMR01. The sequence goes on along the minus strand of JAVBQX010000314.1, from coordinate 16,189 downwards.
CAAGGCGGACATTCTCGCCGAACTGTTTGGGTTCGGCGTTTCGTCGGACGCGACGCACATCACGCAACCGGATGAAAGCGGAGCCGGCGCGGCCCATGCGATGCGTTCTGCGGTGCAGAACGCGCGATTGAATCCCGACCGGATTGATTACATCAACGCGCACGGCACCAGCACCGTGCTTGGCGATATCGCCGAGACGAACGCCATCAAGCAGGTGTTCGGCGAGTCGGCCTATCGCATCCCGATTTCGAGCACGAAAAGCCAAATCGGCCACCTTTTGGGCGGCAGCGGCGGCGTTGAACTCATTTTTTGCGTCAAGGCGATTGAAACCGGCGTCATCCCGCCGACGATCAACCTCGACGATCCCGATCCGAAGTGCGACCTCGACTACACGCCGCACACGGCCCGTGAATCGAAAATCGATTACGTGCTCAGCAACAGCTTCGGTTTCGGCGGTCACAACGCGACGATCGTCGTCGGCCGATTCCGCGAGTAGCGGGGATGGACATGTTTCCCCAAGGTAGGGCGGTCACGGCGTGATCGCCGCGAACGCCGAACAAGGAGAATGCGATGGCCGCCCGATCACGAAAATCCGACCAACGGGGCGAGCGGCGTTTGCAGCCCGACGTTCCGGTCCGGCGTGACACGCAGCGCGACCGCTTCGCGCCACTCGGTTTGGGAAGTTCCCGGAGCTGGCTGTTCGGTTCGCTTGCGGCTTTGACCGCCGCGACGTTGATTTTAAACGGCGACGGTCTGACTTTCGAAGGCGACAATATCCTCATCGCCCTGATCTGGGTTATTATGGCCGCGGCTTTGTCGTTCGCCCGATGGTATCGCGGCAAGCCCTTTCGGTTTTCTGAATCGGCGCGGAAAACAAGTCGTGACGAAAGCGTCGATGCAACGTCTTGTCCCGTCGGCGGCTGTCGATGGTTCGACGTAATTGCCGTGATCTTTTTCGGCTGGGTGCTCCTTTCCTTTGCCGTCAGTTGGTGCTCGGGCAACGGCTCGCCTCGCGCGATGCTGACCATGCTGGCCCATTGGTGCGGATTTGCCGCGATGTTCGTCAGCTGGCGATTGCTGCTTAACGGTCGGCAAATGGTGCGCGGCATGTTGCTGCTGTTCGTCGCCGGGATCATCGCCGAATCGTCGGCGGCGTATTATCATTATTATTACACCGGGCCACAAGAGCGGCAGGTCTATTTTGAGGAACGCGAAAAAGAGTTACAGGCCGACACCCCGCAATCGCCCGGCGAACGGGAACTGCTCGAAAATCGCATCAAAAGCGTCGAACCGCTTGGAACCTACAGCCTGACGAATTCGTTGGCCGGGGTTTTGGCCCCCTGGTGCGTGTTTTTGTGCGGCGTTCTTTTATCGGCCCGGCGACTGCGACCGACATCTCAGTCCGAGAACCGTTTGGCCGGACGATATTTCGGAATACAGAGCCTGATTCTATTGACGCTGATCGCCTTGGTCGGTTTTATTTTATTGATGACCAACAGCCGCTCGGGTGTGCTGGCGACGCTGTTCGGCGTCGTGTGCCTTTTCGGTTATCTGGGCGCGTCCCACCTGAGCAACAAGCGGACCCTGCTCGTCGCCGCCCTCGTGACCGGCGTCGTCATTGCTGGGGGACTGGGAATCGGTTACGCCGCCGGGCAACTTGACAAGATGTTTACCGGACCGCTGAAATCGCTCGGTTATCGCGTTCAATACTGGCAGTCCAGTTCGCACATGATCGCCGACCATCCGTTTTTCGGCAGCGGAATCGGGAATTTTCGCGAATATTACACACAATACAAGCTGCCGACGGCCAGCGAATCAATCGCCGACCCGCACAACCTGTTTTTCGAAATCGCATCCAATGCGGGTTTGCCCGCACTGGCCTGTTTCGTCACGCTGCTGGTGGCCGCGATTGTTTGTGCTTTGGCGTCAAAGTTGCAGGATGCGCAAAATGAGCCTTGCGACATTGCGCCGCGGCCGGAGCATCTCAAAGCGTCGCGCCCGAATTCGGCGGCGATGTATTTTGAAACAAGTCGTGCGTGTTGGCAATTTCGTTTGCCGATTCTCATCGGCGGCGTGGTCGGAATCGTCGTTGCGTTCGTTTATTCCTATACGAATTACGCCCCGATGCCGTTCGACATCACCTGTTTCGCGCTGGCGGGATTCCTGCTCGGCTTTCTCCTGTTCGCGCCGATCATTGATCTCACCGACATTCCGCTCAAGGCCCTGGCGCCGATCTGCCTCGCCGTGCTGACGGTCGACCTGCTCGCCGCCGGCGGGATTTCGTTCCCGCACGTCAACGTCACGTTCTGGTTCCTGCTCGCGCTTTGTTTCAATATTTCCAACGACGGAAACGTGCCGCACGCAGGTAAAGCGACCAATCGGCGCGGCGATGTGTTGTTTTTGGGACTTGCCGCGTGTTTTCTCGCGATGGTCGTCACGCTGTATCCGGCGGCCTGGCTTGCGAACCTGCGGGCCAATACCCTGCTGCGGAACATGCAGGCCAGCCCTTCGCAATTTGCGTTTCTCGACAGGCAAATCGCGCAGTTCGAGAAAATCGTTGAAAACGATCCGTATCGCACTCAGATATGGTGCGATCTCTGCGCCGCATACCTGGTCGAGCAACGGGAATTTCCGGAACTCGCCCGAAAACAGCCTGACACGTCCGGCTGGCGGACGGTCGTTGAAAAACAAATGCGGAAGGCCGGAGTTTCCCGCGACCTGGGCCGGGTTACGCTCAGCGGCGCGACGGGAAAAGCGCTGGCCCATGCGATTCTGTCATCCCCGTCGTCGGCGACGATGTACCAAAACCTCGGTTCGGTTTTTTATGACGATTACGAACGATCGAAGAACCGCGATTCGTTGGAATTAGCCGTCGCACTCTTCGAGTTGGCCGCGGCCCGATACCCGAACAACTCGTTAGCGTTTGCTTTTCTTGCCATGTGTTACGGGGAAACCGGCGAGAAGGAATTGCAGCATGTCAAAGCGAGCCGGGCCATTGAACTCGACGACATCACGCCGCACTCCGACCGGAAGCTGCCCCCCGATCTTCGCCGGATGGTTGAGCAGCTTGCGCATCCCTGAGCCGAAACGCGATCGTTTCAGGACGGCATTTCGCAATGCCTCGTCGCCGTGCTTTCCAGGAACGTCCTGTCATGTTCGACGAAAACGAGCGTCGGGCGACATTCGAGGATCGCACGCTCAATTTGCATCCGTGAAATGACGTCGACATAGTTGAGCGGTTCGTCCCAGACGTACAAGTGCGCCGGTTGGCTGAGACTGCGTGCGAGCAGTATCTTTTTTTTCTGCCCGGCGCTGAGTTCCGCCAGATCGTTTTCAAAGTGTTCCCGCGAGAAGCCGAGCTTTCGCAAAATCGCTTTGAACAGCGGCTCGTCAAGTTCGTGCCCCTCGACGATATCCGCCATTGGGCCGGACAGGAACGACGCATCCTGCGGAACGTGCGAAACGACCAGTCCGCTCGCGCGGCGCACTTGCCCCGTGTGCGGAATGTCGTCGTCGACGATCAGATTGAGCAGGCTGGACTTGCCGCAACCGTTTTTCCCGCACAATGCGACGCGGTCGCCGGCCTCGACGAGCAGCGAGAACCGCTCGAACAGCGGGCGGCCGCCGTCGTATTGAACCGCGACGTCTTCAAGCTCGACCAACCGTTTGGCGTGGTGTTGCAGCGTCGAAATCAACAGCTTTTCGTCCGTTTCGACGTTCTGCAGCAGTTGCGATTTCTCATCGACGGCTTTTTGGCGGTTCTTCTCGGTCGACTTCGAACGTTTCATCATCTTGGCCGACTGGTGCCCGATGTAACCGCGGTCGACGGGCCCTTGCCCCGTTTTTTCCCGCTCGATCCTGTCGGACCAGATCGCCGTGCGACGCGCCGCCTCGCCGAGCCGTTTGATGTCTTTTTGCAGTTTGGCGTTTTCCGAAAGCTCGAAACTCTCGCGGAATTCGCGGTTCTGTTGCCAGGTCGAAAAATTGCCTTTCTGCAACTCAATGTCGCAACGGTTGATCGACAGTACGTGGTCGACGCAGCCGTCGAGCAGGGTGCGGTCGTGCGAAACGAGAATGAAGCCGCTTTTGCCGGCGAGATATTTCGTGACGATTTCGCGGCCTTCGAGGTCGAGGTGGTTCGTCGGTTCGTCGATCAGCAGGAAGCGGTTTTCCTGCAAAAAGAGCGCGGCCAGCAGCGTTTTGCTCTGTTCGCCGCCGCTCAAGGTCTCGAAGGGGCGCCCCAGCACATCGGCGGAAACGTTCAGCAGCGACAATTCGCGTTCGATTTGCCAGGGTTCGTAACCTGCACAGACCGCGTCGACGATTTCCCGCGTTTCCCGGGCGCGATCCGGAACAGGAAACGGGAAATAATCGAATTTGACCGGCGACCGAATTTTGCCGCTGAACTCGTAATGCCCCAAAAGCAGCTTGAGAAAGGTCGTCTTTCCGCGACCGTTCCGGCCGATGAGTCCCAGTTTCCAACGGGTGTCGATCTGCAACGTGACGTCGTCGAACAGCGTATCGGCGCCTTCGTGCGCAAAAGTCAATCGAATGATATGTATGAGTGACATGGCGTAATTCCCTCTTGAAAGAAACTTTTGCACAAAAACGCAAAAGCCGCGAGACATGGAACAAATGAAGAAAAGTCCCAATCAGCAGCGCGACAAAAACCGCGTACCGTTCGGACGACCAATATGTTCAAAGAAGGAATTTACATCGAAAAACATGACCCCCGTTTGAGGAAAAATCGTATCTCAGATTATTATTATCGCCATTTTTCCGGCGATTGTCAAGTAATATTTTTGGCGTTGCCGAATTTATCGCCGCTTGACTTTTTCGACACGGCCCGAGATGAGACAACGGCCTTCATCGTCGGTTTTGAACGATTCGATCGTCAGGGCGAATTTTTTTTCAATCGTAATGTCCGGTCGGAAACTCAACACGGGGTCGCCGCCTTCGTTGGTTTGTTCGAGTTCCCAGCCGGGCTTATCGAGCGCCCCTTTGATCATGGCAACGAATTTTTCTTTGTCAAAAGGATAAATTCCGAGTTTCGCCGAGCGGAACCGGACGGCAATCACTCCCGGTTCCGGCACACTGACAGTCCCGCTGATATGAGCGGTTGCGGAAAATGAATTATACGAAACCGGCGCGGCGATTTCGATTTGGTCGCCCCGGACGGCAATGCGCGGCGACTTGATTTCACTGGGCAAAATGCGGATCAGATTCGACGAACCGTCAACCGACAGCCAGCCGTTCAATTGCCGGTCGGTGATGTTGAGCGACCATTTGTCCGATTCCTGCACCTGCGAATACGCCGACAGCAACTGGGTCACGCATTCGTCGTTCAATTTTTTACGCTCGGCCCGTGGCATGGATTCGAATCGGCGGTAAAACCCCGGCTTGGCTGACGCGGCGAAATACGCAAAAAAAAGAAGCAGGGTGATTAATGTGATAGCGATTCCCCCGCGAAATAGGTACTTGCCCGCCCGTTTTTGAAAAAATTTGGGCCATTTCCAATTCACCATGTCGTTTCCTTTCGTCGTCAAACATGAGCATCATACCATTATTACTCATTACGAACAACACAACCGTACCGGTTGCCGAAAAACAGGTTCTGTAAAATTTGGCGGCATTTCCTTGTATAATTCAATATGTTTGACATCCACCCGGCCATGACGGTCCGTCTGGCCAGATCGCAGTATTGACAAATTGATATTTTTGAACAAGTCAAATATCAGAGAAAATCCCCGGTTGCGTCTATTCTTTTCGGACAATGACGCGGTAACCGCGGACTTCGACGACCCGCACAAGCGTACCGGCGTCGATCATGTCGCCGTCGGAGGACACGTCGACCGGTTCACCTTCAATGACGGCCAGTCCCGAGGGCACCAGCGGCGTGGTCGTGACGCCCGATTTGCCGAGCAGGTGTTCATAGCTGGCCAATTTTTCCGTTTCGCTGACCAGGGCGTTGTCACGGGGCTTGTTCGCCTCGTGCAAAAGATGGGCCGTGGCCATCAACACGGCGATCGTCCCGCTGCCGGAAATGACCAGCACGAGCCCCGAGTTGGCCATCTGCGAAAACTGGTACGAGTTGCGCGGAATGATGAACGTCTGGCTGGCCAAAACAAACCCCGCAACGAGGCAGAGGCTCCCGAAAACGCCGAAGGCCCCGAAGCCGGGCAGCACGAAAATTTCAATCGCGAGCAGCACGAGCCCGCCGAGAATGAGAATCGCTTCGAGCCAGCCGGCGGTGCCGCCGAGAAATCGGCTCCAGAAAAAGAGCGAAAAACAGATCAGGGCCACGACCGCGCCGAGACCCAGCCCCGGTGCCTGCAATTCCTTCCAAACGGCGACAAAGCCGATAAACAGCAGCAGCGAAGCCAGCCAGGGCGAGGCCAGCGCCCGGACGAGCTGGTCGGCCCAGCCCGGCGTGACGAGTTGCGGCTCATTTTCGAGGTGGTACAGCGTTTTGAATTCGTTGAAATCGTCCGCCAAACGGTCGGCGAGCAGGCAATCGATGGCCGCCTGCCCCTTGGCCGAAAAGGCCTGCCCCGGTTGCGTGACGACCTTGCCCTTGACCCAAGGGGCGGGGTTCGACTGCGCGGCAAGTTCCTTGTCACTGAAAAACGCCTTGATTTGCGGGTTGGCGGCCAGGGAATATTCCGACACGGCAAGATTCCGGTCAAGAATCGCCGCGGGCAGCGACCAGTGTCTCATGCTTTTGTTGGCCAGCGACGCGGCCAGGGTTTGTACGGCGCCGGCGATTTCGTCAGGCGTATATTCCTTTGAACCGTCGCCGCCGAACACCGCCTCGGGGCCGATGGCCGTTTCGTCGCAGGCCAGCGCGACAAGCGCGACGCCGCTACGGGCCTGGTGCGGAACGTAGGCGACGATCCGCGTTTTCGCGGGATCGACGTCATACGCCAGAAAAGACGCCAGTTTCAGGCAGGCCGCCAGGTCGCCGCCGGGCGAGTCGATCCAAAGGCAGATGAAATTCGCCCCCCCCCCGCCGGGACCGGTCGTGTCCTTGTCCCCGTCAATGGCCTTGAGGATCGAACGCTGGATTTCATCGGCCATGGCCATGGTGAGCTGGTTTTTCAAATCGATGCGAATCGCGTAACCGTCGGAATCGGTGACCGGCACGACGCGCATCGTTTCCGGCATCACCTGCAACAGCCCCGCGACCGCCATGAGATCGTCGGCCAGTCCGGTGGCCAGTCCGATGCGGCGGGCCTCGTCGGCGGTGTAAAAGCCGGGATGTCCCGCCGGTTTGACGACGGCCGGATCGCCGAGAAAAGTTTCCGCAGCCTGCAATTCGGCCCGGCTTTTCGCTTCGAACAACCGGGTGCCCTTTTCGGTTTCGACCTGCACCAGTTCGACGGCCGGGTCGAGCATCTTGTCGATGACCGGATAGGGCACCTTCGCGCGGCGGTCGGAAATCTCGCGGTAGGCCTGGCGGATGGTCGGCGTCAATTGCGTTTCGTCGACGGCCGCTTCGCCGATTCGGGCGTCGTGGGCCAGATAAATCTCGTCACAGGCCAAGGCGATGAGAATCGCGTGCCCCTGCACCGAATTCGGGAAATAGGCGACCGTTTTGACCTCGGCAAGTTTCGGCCCGGAGATCAGGGAGGCCAGCTCATAACAGTCGGCGAACCGACTGCCGCGACCGTAATTTTCCTGGTCCGGCGGAACGGTCATGCGGAAGATGAAAGTCAATTTCCGATTCGCGTCGGCACCCTGCGCCGCGGCCTGCTCGGTGAGGGCGCGTTCGATGTTCCGCTTCAGCGTATTGGCCGTGCCCGCCGTGATCGGCAGGGCGAGGTCGAACACCCGCACACGCTGGGCGGCATTCGGCCCGCCGGCGGGTTCCGCGGCCTGCGACGCCGGCTCATCGGAGAAAATCACCAGGGCCAAAAGCACCGGAAACCAAAACGCCGTCGTTTTCGCCGCGAATGTCTGTGTCATGATCGTTTTCAGGGGAATCATTTTTGTCTCTCACAAAGGCACAAAGGACACGGAGAGGAAGAGAGGAATCGGGATACGGTTCAATGTCAATCCCTATTCCCTAAATCCTACCCCCTAATCCCTCTGCCCTCAATCACTGACCACGGTTTCCTTGTAAACGGTTTTGACGGTTCGGAAGCCGAGTTTTTCATACAAACGCACGGCCGGGGCGTTTTCGGCGGTGACTTCGAGGGTCACGCGTTCGAGTCCGGCGTCGCGGAAGCCCCGCAGGGATTTCAGGACGAGCGCGTGGCCCAGTCCGCGACCGCGAAATCCGGGCAAAACGGCGACGTTTTGTATCGCGCCGAGATGCTCCGTGTGTTTGAGCCCCTGGATCGTGGCACAGTCCTTCACCTCCTGAAACGGTTCGCCATGCACGATCAGCCAGGTCGCCCCGGGAAGAAAGCCCGACTTGCCCGCGATGGAACGCATCAGCCGCAGGCACGCGTCGTATTGCCGGAAGGTCGGGAAAATCCGGGCGTCGATTTCATTGCAGAAACTGAGATATTTCGTTTTCGCGTGCCGTTCCGTAAACGCGGGATGCCAATCGAGAAAATGAAACCCCGCCGGCAGCCGGCAGTCGGGCAACACGACGGCGGACAGGTCGATGACCATCTGGTAGCGTTTCACATAGGCAAAGGACATGAAAACATTGTTGCATTTTGAAATTGGAGCAAACACGGCGGTCTCGGCGAGACCGCCCTACCTCAAACCGAATGCATTCATCACAACAAAATACTACGGCAAGGCCGAAGCGGAATTTGAGGCGGCGGAATTGTTGCCCGAGGAACGTTCCGTCGAAAGCACCTGGCGGAGCAGCGCGGAAACGTCTTCGTAAGGCTTTTCGCTCGGCGACCCGGCGGCGTACTGCATGTGCGAGCGCGGCGTGCGTTCGGACAGGGACAGGAGCATCGAAGAGACCGTTCCGTAATCCGGTTCGACGATGATGATGCCGCGCTTGCCGGTGTCGTCCGGTTTGCGGGAAAAGGTTCGGCTGGCCACGGCCCAAAACGCGACGGAGGAATCCAGCCGCTGCAGGGTCAACAGCCGCCGCACGAATTCCTGCCGCGGGTCGCGGTGATCGTTCAGCCGTTTCGAGGAAAGAATGTGCAGTCCGGGCCAGAGCATTTCCGTTTCGACTTCGTCGCCGCCGTAGACGACCCCGCCCTTGTTGCGGTCGACGCAGAAGAAATTGCCGCCCGCGTAGCAGCCGGTTTGCAGTTCGCTGTAGGCTTTGTCGAGAGCCTCTTCGGCGGTTTTGCAGGCGAGCAACTCGCGGCAGAGCAACCCTCGCGAACGGGGTTCGGCCGGGACGTTGCGTTTCGGACAATTAATCACGGCGGCAAAAAGCCCGTGTTGGTTGACCCCGGCCCAGGTTCCGCCCGCTTTGCGGTCGATCCCGCAGACGACTCGCGGACGTCCCGACTGGATGCGCGGCGCCTGCGAGGGGCGATTGAGGCGTTCTTCCCGGTTCATGGCCAGCAAGATGGGCGAATCGGAAGCCGTTTGGTACTGGATTGCTAAAATACCCATAACAATAATCAATTTTAGTGGTTCAAAGGTGGGATTCGTGTGAGGAAGGGACCTGTCCTGTTAAAAATCCGTTTCAAAGCAGCATTTTTTTCCGTAACGTGACAGGATTTGACTATAATTTATCGGTTTCTCACAATTTGAAACCCCCTCTTTTGGGGGATAGCTTCAATTTTCTTTAAAAATTGTTGATCTTTTGATGGTTTTGTCTAAAATGAGAGTCGAGGGGTTGATACGTTTTGCCTGACCGGCAGTTTGCACGGTTGTTGCGCCCGGTTTTCCGCGAACCGGCCCTCAATGCTCTTGTCAAATCGATGTTTTTTTGTTAAATGTTCGGACTCTGTTTGACTGGATTTTTTGTTACCATGAGATGCATATGTCGTAACTTTATTTACGACAAATATTTAAGCGATTTATCGCGTTTTTTTGGAGTTGTTGCCTATTCGATACAATCTGTATTACCTTCCGCTTGTCGGGTTTCTCTCTTTCTGTCGTTTTGTCATGACCGACAAATGAATGGAAGCCTGGAACATGTGGAAATGACGGGATTCTGTCGTATTTGCTTAGCGATGGTTTATTGTCATTCAACTTCATCGTGTCTCCTGTAACGCCGCATTTTTCTTATTTTAACAGATAATCGGCATTTTCGTTCCTCGTTTTGGTTGTCAAAACGTGTCACAATATATCATTGTTACGATTTTAGTCTGTTTTTGCGTCTTTTTATGCCTGCGGATCGCATCACGCCTCTGCCTGATGTCGTTTCATACGCGCTCATCGCAAATGTTCGCTTCGTGCCCTTGGCTGCCTGTTCGCCGGGGAATGCCGAGGCAGGATGCGGAAGATGTAGAGTTTGCGACGCAGGACGGAGCCATTTTAAAAGGCTCCTATTTTGCCTGTCCCTCCGAAAATCGGCAAGGTGCGATTATATATTGTCATGAGTTCAACGGCTCACGTTGGGGCGTTTCCTCGCATGTCGATTCGCTCAACGGTTCTGGGTTCGACGTGTTTTCCTTCGACATGCGAAATCACGGCGAAAGCCGTCTGACGCATGAAGTCATTCCCACACCTTGGGTTACAAAGAACGACCTCGCCGATGTCCATGCCGCCATCAACTATGTTTCGGAACGAAACCGAACGGAAAAGGATTACAAAATCGGACTGTTCGGCATCAGCAAAGGGGCAACCGTCGCCGCTTGTGTCGCGGGAATCGATTCGCGTATTTCGTCCGTCGTACTCGACAGCCCGGCCCCGGAAGGTCGCCTGTTCGAACGCAACTGCTGGACGACGCTCACCAAGGTTCGTCGTCGCTGGGGCACGGTGTTCTCGCGAAAATACGCGTCACTTTTCATAAAAGCCGTCCTATTTAGCGTTGCTTGCCCGTTTTTAATGCTTTTTGCGGCGTGGTGGCGTTGGATTCTCGGTTTTTGGTGCGGTTGCCGTTTTGTCAGTACGCGATTGCTCGTCCGCTTGGCCCGTCAGCCGATTTTCATCATTCACGGCAACAAAGATGATTTTTGTCGCGTCGATCAAATTCATGCGTTCGGTCATCGAATGCACCGTCGCCCGAGTGTCTGGGTCGTATCGGACAGTGCTCATGGGCAAACGGCAGAATGTGCCGGCGACGAATACGAGAAAAAAGTCGTCGATTTCTTTCAAAAAACCATGACTCAGCCCACGACCTCTCACCGAATCGACCCGGCCGAAGTCAAAGACAAAGTGCCGAACTTCTTACGCGACCTCGTTTCCATCTCCTGAAACGATTTTCTTTTTCGTGAATTTCCTCACGAAACAAACCGGCTGTTTGTCGTTGTGTTCTTCGTCAGCTGCGGGTAAAATGCAAGACCGCAATATCGCACACTTGGCAAGGAAACCCACGCATGACCGTCATTTTGGGAATTGATCCCGGCTTGAACACCACCGGTTACGGCGTTATCGAAACGTCGCCGGGCGGCAAGGTGCGTCTGCTCGAAGCGGGCGTCGTTCGCAGCAGGAGCGATCTCCTGGTGCGGAAAATTCGCGAGATTTATGACGGCGTCCGGGAAATCATCACCGCATTTACGCCGGGCGCGGTGGCCCTCGAAGAATTGTACTCCCACTACGACCGCCCGCGAACCGCCATTCTGATGGGCCACGCCCGCGGCGCGATTTGTCTCGCGGCGGCGCAATCGGATATTGAAGTGCATTCCTATGCGGCGACGAAAATCAAGAAATTGCTGACCGGCTCGGGGCACGCTCCCAAAGACCAGATGCAACGGGCGATCCAGCTTGAACTGCAACTTCCCCGCACGCCCGAACCGCCCGACGTTGCCGATGCGCTTGCCGCGGCCCTGTGTCATTTCTACCACGGCAAAATCGGGTGACAGGCCCAAAATCGGGCATTTTCGCGTTCATTTCACTTCGGCGTGCAGGACTTTGAGCGGTTGGGCTTGTTCTTCCTTGTCCTTGAATGACATGACGCTGATGACGGGATAGACGCCGTCGACGAAGACTTTGCAGGTCACCGTTTCGAATTGCGCGTTGTCCGGCAATTCGGGCTGGCCCGTCCCGGTGACCGGAACTTCGAGCGTGAACTTGCCGATGATTTCCTCCAGCAGCAGCATGAGCCGTCCGCCGAGCACGTTGGTCAGTTCGGCGATAATGTCGCGCAGGGCCGGGTTGTCGAGCTGGAAATCGTCGCCGGCATACATCGTTCGAGCCAGTTCCTGGGCCAGTTGTTTCGAGACGATGAACCAGATCGCGTCGAGTTCGGGCGAGTTGACCTTCAGGCATGCCCAGCACCAGTCGTGCTGGTCGTTCATCAGTTTTTCAAAGTCAATCTGCTCGGTTTTGTCGGCTTCCGTGATTTCAGGGACCGGCAAGTCGACGTTTTCCTCCCACGCGTCGAGCGGATTGGCCCACATCCGGTCGGTGACCGGCGAAGGGTTTGTCCCCCAGGCGTCCCCTTCCGTCACGTCTTCGGGCGACGTTCCCCAGGCGTCTTCAAGCCCCACCGGCGGCGTGTCATGCCGAACGGTCGCCCGCAATTCCTCGGGGTCGACCAGTTCCCGGTCGCCGATTTTCATCGAATAGGGAATCACTTCCGCGAAGGCCATCGTTTCCAGCGTTTCGCGAATCGCGTCCAAAAGCAGTTGACCGTATTGTTCGTGTTGCATGTTTTTACCTTGATGTTGATATTAGGCTGGAGGCATGAGGTTGTAATGTCTCCCGCCTCATGCCTCAAGCCTTCCTCAAAACGTTTGTTCGAGGTCGAAGACCTCGTTGATGGCCTCGACGAGCATCGGCGGGCTGATCGGCTTCGAAAGAATTCGCGTCGCGCCGAGTTCGTAAAGCTGTTTGCGCTGCTCTTCGTTGCCCGCGCTGGTCACGACGAGCACCGGCAAACCCGAAAGTCGCGGACTGGCCGAAATTCGCTTGAGCAGCTCAATCCCGTTCATGTTGGGCATCGTCAGGTCGGTGACCAGCATGTCGGCGTTGACTTCCTTCAACCGCTGCAGGGCTTCCGCGCCGTCGGCGGCGTCGAAGAATTCCGAATCGCCCAGCCCGGCGATTTCCAGGCATCGCCGGATAAACATCCGGGCCAAAGCTGAGTCGTCCGCAATTACGATTTTTTTGATACTCATCTGACTTATGATTCCTTGTTGCTCCCCGCCCTTCCGGCACGGGAAAAACATATTAAAGCAACCAATCGGTTTTGCCGGGACACGAAAGCACGATCTTTCCCGTGTCGCGGTGCATGGTGACCGTGCGGCTGTGAAAGCCGCCCAAATCCTCGGCGACGGGTCCCATGCCGTGCTGCCACAAAATCTTTTTGATCGCCAGGGCGTTGCGTTTTCCGATGTTGAACGTGTTGCTCGGATCGGCCACGTTGGCCCCGCCGGCCAGCTTGACGATCAATTCCGTCGGACGCGAAATTCCGCCCGCGACCCGTTGAATTTCCTTCAATAGGGCCGGGACGCCCGTGTCGGCGAAATAGCCGGGCAGGGCTTTTGCGCGGTCGGGCGACGCCGTCGAATCGGGGAGCGCGACGTGATCCATGGCGATGCATCGCGTCCTGCGGTCCAGGATCATGATCGCGATGCAGGAACCGAGGGCCATCGTTTTGATGATCCCGTCCTCCGCGACCGTCGCGCCGATGTGCCCGATTCCGAGCATCAGCTTTCCCGGGGTTTGTGTCAGCATAAAGGTTATCCTTGAAGTGGTCCGCCGTAATTTCCTTGCTCCGGATTAACGCGACAGCAGCGTTTTCAACGTCCGCGTGACGTCCCGTAACGGCACCGCGCGTTCCGCGCCGCCGCTTTCCAGGGCCTTGTTCGGCATCCCGAAAACGACGCACGACGCTTCGTCCTGGGCAATGCACCTGGCCCCGGCATCGCGCATCGCCCTCATGCCCATGGCGCCGTCGCCGCCCATGCCGGTGAGCATCGCTCCGACCGCGTTGCGGCCCGCGCTTTTGGCCACCGATTGCATCATGACCTCGACTGAGGGCCGATGGCCGCACACTTCCTTGCCGTCGAACGTGCGAAGGACGAATCCTTGAGGCGATTTGGTCACTTCCAATTGCTTGCCGCCCGGCGCGATGTAAACGTGTCCTTCGCGAACCAGGTCGCCGTTGGCCGCCTCTTTGACCGCGACGCCGCAAAGCGAGTTCAAACGTTCGGCGAACATCCGCGTAAATCCTGCCGGCATGTGTTGCACGATGACCGTGCCCGGCATGTCGGGCGTAAACGTCGTCAGCACTTCCTTGAGCGCTTCGGTGCCGCCGGTCGACGCGCCGATGGCGATCAACCGTTGCGACGCCGCCCGTTTGCCGTAATCCCCCGACTGCGCGGCCTGCGACACGGGCCGGTAACTGTGGTTCAGCCAGTGCGACACGTTGGCCGTCGAAGCGGCCTTGACCTTTTCCCGCAATTCCCGCATCATCTGGGTCAAACCGGTCGCGACGTTCGCCTTCGGCTTGGCCACGAAATCGACCGCGCCCGCGTCCAGCGCGTCCATCGTGATTTTCTGCCCGCGCTCGGTCAGGCTGCTGACCATCACGACCGGGATCGGGCATTGCGGCATCATCTTCCGCAAAAATTCGACTCCGTCCATTTTCGGCATTTCGACGTCCAGCGTCAAAACGTCCGGCTTGTACACGGAGATGGCGTCACGTGCCGCGTAAGGATCACTGGCCGTCGCCACCACTTCGATGTCCGGGTCTTCCTGCAATCCCTGCGACAGAATCTGCCGGACGAGTATCGAATCGTCTATGACCAAAACGCGAGCTTTTTTTCCCATGATTATTTCCCGTCAATTGTTGTTTGCAAATCAGAGCCCGAAGCGTGAGCGAGGGGCACCGGCGATTCGGCGGTCACGGCGTGACCGCCCTACCTTGAATTTTCCTTACGACCGCCTATTGTTTTTGATAAACCGCCGGGCAAATGTACTTCCAGGGCGTCGTGCCGCGACCGAGGCTTTCCGAGTGACCGATCAGGAGGTAACCGCCCGATGCCGTCTGGTCATACAGGCGATGCACCAGTTCCAGTTTCGTTTCGTTGTCGAAATAAATCATCACGTTCCGGCACCAGATGCAGTCGAAGGGTTTCTTGAACGGCATCCGTTTGTTCATCAGGTTGAAATGCCGCAGCGTCACTTCCCTCTTCACGTTGTCGTTGACGCTCCAGTTTTCACCGACGCGACGGAAGTATTTCTGCTTGTAGGTTTCCGGCAGCGTCTGCACGCGGTACGGCTCATACACGGCCTGTTTCGCGATGCTCATCGCCTTTTCGGAAATGTCCGTCGCCAGCAATCCCGCGTCCCACTGGGGATAGTCCTTGCCGAAATATTCCATCATGCACATGATGATGTTGTAAGGTTCCTCGCCGCTGGAGGCTGCCGCGCACCAGATACGCAGGTCGCGGGTGTTCGCCCGCGTCTTCCTCGCGACAAGTTCCGGCAGGATCGTCTTCATGAAAAACTGGAAATGGTCCGGCTCGCGATAGAAAAACGTGTGGTTCGTCGTGATCTGGTTGGCCAATTCGCTGATCGCCTGGTTCGTCTTGTCTTCGACCAGGAACAGGTAATATTCATGAAACGACTTGAACCCGCGGGTGCGCAAAATCTTCTGCAACCGCCCGACGACCATGATCTTCTTTTCTTCGGTCAGGTTGATCCCGAAGCGGTCGTAGACCAGGTCGCGAATCGCCTGAAACTCCTTGTCGGTGATGTGCAACATGCCCGGATCAACGGATGACGCCATGATGTGTCGTGCTCCTCATGCAAATGAATTTTCGATACGCCCTATGTGGAACAACCGCGGTTAATCTTTAGCGACGGTGCCGACCGAGGCCTCCAGCATTTCCCAGGAAACGTCCTCCGATGCAAGGTCGTCCCCCGGTTCACAGGCCATGTTCGGGCTGAAACCGTCAGTTTTTCCCTTGTCCTGCCGCACGAACGAGTCGTCCCAGTACATCTCCTTGTGGCAGGTCGAGGCCGCGAACGTTCCCCGCATCTGGCTGATCGTCCCGATGTCGATGATGAGGCTCACGGTGCCGTCGCCCAGGATCGTGCAGCCGGAAAAGCCTTCCGCGCGTCCGATGTAATCGGGTAAACCCTTGATGACCGCCTGCTGTTGGCCGACGATTTCGTCGACGAAAATGGCGAACGACTGCCCCGA
>JAVBQX010000236.1:0-4496 GCA_031548645.1 Thermoguttaceae bacterium | reverse complement strand
GCGGCGTTTTTCAGTCTTTCGGCCCACGACAGGCGAAAATTCAAGTCCGGCAGCAGCCTCCAGCGCATGGCCGCGGTTCTCGCTTCGCAGTCGGGCAAGGTGCTGCCGGCCATCCTGCTTTGGAACCTCACGGCCAACCTGGTCATCTTCGCTTGCTCGACCGCGGTGAGCCTCAAATTGCAGAAATCGGGACATTCCTCCCAGGCGGGACTGTTCGCGCTGGTCGGACTGTTCGGCGTCATCATCTTTTGCGAAATGGTCCCGAAAAGCCTCGGCGTCACGATTCCGCGACTGCTGACGCCGCTATTGGTACTCCCGCTGTCTCTCCTCATCCGGCTGGTTCGGCCGGTGATTCCCTGGCTTGATCGGGTCAACGTGCTCACGCAGCGGCTTTTCTTCCCGAACATCAAGCCGGAACCTTACCTGCGAGTGTCCGACCTCGAACGTATGATCGCGCTGACCCCGTCACGCGGAAAAACGAATGACGTCCACCCCATCGGGCAAGGGCTTTCACTTTCGCGTGACGACGCCGCACAGCCGGCCACGCTTCTCAAACGCGAACAGCAGGTTTTGCGGAACATCGTCGGCCTCTCCGATGCGACGGCCGAGGAAATGATGCGGCCGCGAACCCGTCTGCAACTCTTCCGCCCGCCCGTGACGCTTGCCTCGCTGCAAGGCCAGGTCCCTTCCGGCGGCTACCTGCTGATCACCGAACCCGACACGGACGAAATCTCCTCGGCCATTCAGCTCGACCGTTTTACCGGCACGACGCACGACAACGCCGAAACGATCACATGGAACGCGCAGTCGAATCCCGTCGTGTACGTGCCTTGGCGCATGAAAGTCTCGCACGTCCTCGAAACGCTGCAAAAGGAAAAGAAGGAAGTCGCCGCCGTCGTCAACGAATACGGCGAAACGATCGGTATCCTGACCTTCGACGATCTGGTCTATTCGATTTTCGCGCTCATTCCGAGCCGCTCACGACTGCTGTTCAACCGCGCGTCGATCCGGCGCGACGGCGAAGGTCGCCGGCTCGTTTCCACCATGACGACTCTGCGACGCATCGAGCGTTATTTTCACGTCGAACTGCCGGAACACGAACCCTCGACAGTCGGCGGCATCATCGAGGAAACGCTCGAACGCTTTCCCGAAGAAGGCGATCAATGCGATTGGGGCGGCTTTCGCTGGCACGTCCTGGCACGCAACGAGGCCGGCATCTTCGACGTCGAAATCACGCCGCTCGAACGGGAAGGAGAGGAGTCGTGACATTCCTACTCGCCATCCTGCTCGGGTTGATCGGGCTTTCGCTCAGCAGCTTTTTCAGCGGTACGGAAACCGGGTTCTATCGCGTTTCCCGCACCCGCGTGCAGCTCGACGCCATCGAGGGAAACCGCTTTTCGCAATGGATGCTGCAATTGATCAACCGACCGTCGCTCTTCATCGCGACGATCCTGCTCGGAAACAACATCGCCAATTATCTCGTTTCGACCGCCGGCGTCGTGTTCATGCAGGCCCTGTTCGACACGACGGGCAGCTCGGCGGAAATCCTCGCGACGCTGCTCCTGACGCCGTTCCTGTTCGTGTACGGCGAGATGTTCCCGAAATACCTTTTCTTGCAGGCGCCCGATCGGTTACTCCGGAGTACGCTGCCGCTGTTTTTCCTGTTCCTGATTTTGCTGCTGCCCGTCAGCCTGATGATCTGGCTGCTCAACCGCGCGATGGCCCTTGTTTTGGGCGAAAAGCACGAGCCGCTGCAATTGCGGCTCGCACGTCGCGAACTGGCGAAACGTTTCGACGAGGGACAGGAATACGGCCTCATCCTGCCGTCGCAGCGGCAGCTGACCCGCAACGTGTTCAACGTCGCCTCACAGTCGATTTTGCATTTCATGGCGCCGATCCGTCATTTTCCGCCGATCACGCTTTCGATGCCGCCGTGTGAAATGTTGGCCGCGGCCCGACGCGACGAACTGCCCGAATTCCCGGTCTTTTCCGACTGGAACCCGGAGCTGCCGGTCGGTTACGTGCGCACGATCGAACTGGCCCTCGCCTTAACCGCCGAACCGCCGGAACACGGCGAAATCGAAGCGCCGCTCCGCGAACTGATCGAAATCGACGACGGTCATTCGCCGCTCAACGCCATGCTCCTGTTCCAGGCGGGCGGCGAATCGCTCGCCATGGTGGTTGATGATGACGACAATATTCTCGGACTGATTCCGGAAAAACGACTCATGGGGCTCATGTTCTCCGGAGAAAAACATGCGTGAAGCAATTCCGTATCCCGCAACGTAAAGGTTAAAACAGGAAGCCGTGACAGTGGTCGCCATCGTGTTGAAAAACAATGATGCCATGTCCGTTTCAACCGCAACCGCTCCATGACTGTCGCGGCTCTGATATTCCGTGATCACAGAACACGGCTCGTTTCATTTTCCGATAGTTTCAGAATTGGGGAGCGTAAATTTGACAAATCAGGTTATTTGGTCATGACATAGGCGTCAAAAAAAGCCATGATTCACCTTATTGTGCAGGCGGTAAAATTCAAACACATCCGATGGATCGCTTGCTGCGACAATGGCGAAAAACATCGTTTTTGCGTAACTTCCCCACATTGGCGCAGCTGGTAGCGCGGTGCGTTTTTTATCGCCACCGCAATAATTATCGCTCATGAATCCATTGATGAAAACAGCATCATTTCTGATTTCGTTCGAGGAAATCTTGCAAGACAATCGCGTGATTCTGCGTTTCATCTTTGGCCGCGTAAAGCAGTGTCACAGTATGAAGGGGCTGAATCTTCTCAAGAAATGCTTTGACGGCTTCGAATTTATCCAATTCCTTACGGTATTTTTTCGTGAATTCGCTCCAACGACCGACCATATCCTCGTGATACCATTTCCGCAGTGCCGGGGAAGGAGCGATTTCCTTTTCCCAAAGGTCGTAATGCAAATCTTCCTTTTTCATTCCACGAGGCCAAAGCCGGTCAACCAAGACACGTAATCCGTCGGATTTGGCTTGTTTTTCGTAAACACGCTTGATTTTGATCGCTGTCATGGAGATACCACAGGGGATGAAAATTTAGTGAAATATAGGTCATGATAGCTCAAACGAATCCGGAAGTGGCAAATTTATGCTTTTTAGGCATTTTTTGAAAAAACGGAATTCAAAAAATGATCAAGGATAGCCTATATAAACTTAGACTTGTTCCATTACCAAGTCATTATTTCAGCATTGAGAGGCTGTTTTGTTATTCAATTTGCCCGTAGACCAATCGCCCCCACTCCATTTTTGCGCATGTTCCCCCTTGGATGATTTTGAAATCAGGCGATTCATAGGGCATGTGTAGGGCGCTAATTTTTTCTTTTATGTTCCTTTCTGTTCCTATTAAAGATTATCACAACGTAATCAAGAAACGAAAAAACCCGCATTTTACAGCGTAAAACACGGGGTTTCTGCATGAATGCGGGCGAGAGGACTCGAACCTCCACGCCTTGCGGCACCAGATCCTAAGTCTGGCGTGTCTGCCAATTCCACCACGCCCGCGAAAAAAGTTAATAGTGAAAAACTAAAAGTGAAAAGTTGTCGAACAGGTTAGGCGACTGAGGCGACAAACTTTTCGTTGCGATAAAAAAATGTCATGATCTTGTTATGACTTCGATTCCCGCGTATTTTTTCAGGGCTTCAGGGATTTTGACCGAACCGTCGGGCTGCTGGTACAGCTCAATGATGGCGACCAGGGCCCGGCTGATCGCGATGGCCGTGCCGTTGAGCGTGTGCAGGAAGTGCGTGCCTTTTTCCCCTTTGATCTTGTATCGTGCGTTGAGCCGTCGGGCCTGGTAGTCGGTGCAGTTGGAGGTGCTGGTCACTTCGCCGTAGGCGTCGCGGCCCGGCATCCAGGCTTCCAGGTCATACTTGCGATAGGCCGGTCCGCCGAGATCGCCGGTCGCCGTGTCGACGATCCGGTAGGGAATGCCGAGTCCGTCGAAAATCGCGCATTCCATTTCCAGCATCTCCCGGTGCATGGCGTCGCTCTGTTCGGGCAGGGTGAAGGCGAACATCTCGATTTTCGTAAATTGGTGCACACGATACAATCCCCGCGAAGCCCGACCGGCGGCCCCGGCCTCGGTGCGAAAGCAGTGGCTGATGCCGCAAAGCCGCATGGGCAGTTCCTCGGCCTCGACGGTTTTGCCGGCCAGCAATCCGCCGAGCGGAATTTCCGCCGTCGCGACCAGGCTCAAATCGGTGTTTTCAATGCTGTAAATCTGCGTTTCGTTCCCGCGCGGGTTGAAGCCCGTGCCTTGCAGCACGTCATTTCGCGCAAGGTCCGGCGTCGTCATCGGCGTAAAGCCGGCCTTCATCAGGCACTCGACCGCGTAGCGCTGGAGGGCGATTTCGAGCAGCACGGCCTCGTTTTTCAGGAAGTAAAACCCGGCTCCGGCCACACGGGCCCCGGCGTCAAAGTCGATCAGGTCCAACGCTTCCGCGATTTCCACGTGATCTTTCGG
>JAVBQX010000226.1:0-21670 GCA_031548645.1 Thermoguttaceae bacterium | reverse complement strand
GCCCCGATATCGATGGATGCCCCCGAAAAACGCGGGTTGCCCGCCAGGTCCAGAGAATTCGCATCCAACCCGACGTCGTAAGCGTATTGGTTGCCCCCCCTGTCGATGGCCTGGGAGTTTTCCGCAAGACGATAATCGCCGGCAGACGCATTGGCGAAGAGAGGCAATTCGGAGTTGTAAACGGAATTGTTGCCGGAACCAGCGCCCCAATCGGCAAAGGAGGCGGTCAGATTGTTTGAGCCGGCGATTTCTGCGTTGCCTTCATTATCAATATCCGGGCTGTTGATATTTTGGGCGACTATCGTATTGTAAAGATTCAAAGAACAGGTGCCAACTTCGGCAACTCGTATCCCGCTACCGATATCAGCAATATTTCCAGCAATCGTGCAATTTGTTATCGTCATTATGGAAGAGAAGCCCATTGCGCCTCCTTGACAGTAAATTCCTCCACCGCCATCAGTGTAATACACTTCCGGAATGGTAACGGCTTCGTTGTCGGAAATTTCGCAGTTTGTCGCAATGAATGCACCACTGTTCCATATTCCGCCGCCACGGCGTTCGGCCACATTTCCGGAAATCGTGCTGTTGGTCACTGTCAAAGTGCCTTGTGGGTAGTTGACGATTCCACCGCCGCCATTGGTGGCCGTGTTCTCCAGAATCATACAATTTGTAATTGTCATGACATTGTAGTTGTATATTCCGCCTCCCTGTCTGCCGAGATTCTCGGAAATCGTACAATCGGTCAGCGTCATGACGCCGCCGTTATAGATTCCGCCGCCGGAAACGTAGGAATAGAGAATGTTTTTTGTGATCACACAATCCGTTACGGTCAATACGCCCATGTTGCATATTCCGCCACCGCCGCCTTTAGCGAAGTTGTTCGTATAACCTCCGGTGATGGTCAATCCCGTCAATTCCGCCGCGCAATCTGAAATCACAAAGACCTGTGATTTCCCGTCACCATCAATGGTGATATTCGTTTCCGATGCGTCGATGCTGATGTCTTTGTCGATGTTGAGTTCGTTGCCGTTCAACGTGACGGTTCCGCCGAACAACGAAGGTGCAAACGTGACGGTCGTCCCCAAGCCGTTCGTTCCGGCATACGCAATCGCTTCACGCAGCGAGATGACTCCGTCCATCGAATCGACGATGTCGTCCAAGGTCGTGACGACGGTGGAGGGTGTTTCTGCGATTTCACGGGGAACAAATTTGTCGAGTTTGGTGAAGCCTTCCAGATATCCATTTGTACTATAAATGTTATAGGAGCCATAGGTCGGCGTCCATTGGAGGGAAAGATTTTTGAGCAGATTCGGCGCATTCACTCCACCGCCGTAATTGTCATCGGAATCGCTGATGAGCATGGATATGTAATAGTCGTTCGCGGCGGGAGACTTTGCCGTGTCATAAACGGCACCCCACATCGTGATAAGATGGCCACCATTCCGGTTATGCGACGAATCGTACCACCCTATCGTCAAGCCGACGGCGGCGTTCGCTTTCAGGGAGTTGATGGACTCGGTGATACCGGATGCATTGGCAATGCCGCTATATTGAGCGATGGTATAGTAACTGTTGTTGTATAGCTCACTGGAATCCCGATAGAAGCCACCGGAACCGCTGGTGATTTGCTGGCCCCATCCACTCCAGCCCTGGGGAGCATAGTTTCCCGTGATAAACCATTCATTGGCATAGTACGGATTACCGTTCGAATCAGTGAAATTGGCGCGAAAACAATTAAAAATGTCGTCTTCCGTCTGAAACCCGTTGACATTTCCCCAACCGGTGTAGGCCAGCATGTTCGAGGACGTACCGGCCCAGCAGTGGAGCGAATCCCCCTGTCCGGTCTTTTCGGCGTCATAAGGCTTCACGAGACTCAAAAAGTTCATCGAACCTGCGACAATGGCGTCTTTTTCAGTTTGGGAAAGTCCCGTCAAATAAGCTTCCAGCGTCCCACCGACACCAAACGTCATGGAATAGGACTTTGTTCCAATCGCGGTTCCTTCGCCGCCAGGAAGAGGAGAGACGTCGGCAGCCGCGTCGGCAAAGATCGTGTAATTGCCTGGTCGATTGAAATTTTCAATGACGTTGACGACACGGCTTGTCTGGACATTCGCACCGGAACCGGACTGGATCAAGTGAATGCCGGAAACTGTGTCATGGCTGTTGTTTCCCACGCCATAGAGGACGACTCCGCCGAGTGCCGCATTTCCGTTCACGACTTGGATGACACCGGTATCGGCGCCGGTTTGGAGTTGCAGGACCCCCGTCCCAAATGACACGATGGTAACACTCCCATAGAGATCGGCATCAATATCGATTTTCAGCGTATTGTTGCCAAAATCCACATAGGTTTGGTTGTTGTTTCGCAGGACGATCAAATCATTATCCGGCGTGGCGCCGGCTTGAGTGACGGCATCACGCAACGCGGCTTCGGTGGCAGTGATATCGATGATGTTGTAATCACTGTATTCACCGAGATTCAAATCGGGATACATCTCCCGAATTTGGTTGAACTCCGCCGCTGTGACGGCCAGAAGTTGTCGCTCTTCCAATGGCTCAAACATAAGTTGACGTCGTCGCTTGTTTGATTTACGCGACATATTGGACTCGTTTTTATTTCCGGGGAGAATACGGAGATTGTTGGACATGTTGGTTAACCCCAAAATGGAAGAAATTATTATGCGATTAGTAATCCGAGACAGAAAATTTGTGTAATTTTAAAAGAATATCTTACCAAAACTGTACGGTTTTACAACAATTTGAATTAAAATATTTCATAGTTTTATTTATTATTAGATATATGTGCATTATATTAAGGTGGTGCGTTATTTGATAACAGGAAACGGTCGTTCATTCAGATGTTGCGTGTTGCCGCTGCGTTTACTGCCTGTTGAGAACCGGCTCCGGGGGGATCGAACGGAGGGGCCTTGCGCAGCTGCGCCGGTGGGAGCATCATGCCGGATGCATAGACACAAGTCTACTACCTGAACCCTCGTAACTCGTTCAAGTCGACCTGCGACAACACACAAACCTTTATGGTTTATTGTGCCGGCGGAGAAATTTTCTGAAAAACTTGATTCCGACCGACGTATCGTGTATGATTGATCCTGAAATGATATCCCACATGTAAACATTTACCATCGCTTTTACTCATATTTAGGAGAACAGTCATGTCCCGGAATATTTCGCGACGCCATTTTCTTGGCGCTTCGGCTGCGGTGACCGCAGGCGTTTTGGTCGCGCCCCACGTTTCATCCGCTATGCCTCAAACTTCAACAGTTGGCGAAACATTCAAAACGAAAATCTGGAAAGCCGCGATTTGTGCCGATCCGACCGATGCCGTGTTCGAACCGCTGGCCAAGGCCGGTTTCAACGGCGTCGAGACGACGCTTTGGAACACAACGCCCGAAAAGGCGGACGCGGCCCGCATCATCGCCGACAAACACGGCATGAGAATTCATTCCGTCATGCGCGGCTGGGCCGAATTTAATCACGCGGACGACGACGCACGGCAAAAATCGATCGACGATACGGCGACGGCGATTCGCGCCGCAGCGGCCTATGGCGCCGACACGATTTTGCTCGTTCCCTGCCGGATCGGCGGAATGGACATGCCCGCGCCGTGGGATTTCGAGATTGATTTCGATCCGAAAACGCTTATGGTCAATAAAGTCGTCACAGGCGACAACGCGAAATACGAGGAATACATCGAAGCCCAAAACCGCTCGACGATAATGAGCGTCGACGCCATCAACGGCCTGATTCCGCTGGCCGCGGAACTCGGTGTCGTGATCGCCGTCGAAAACGTCTGGAACAACCTCTGGGTCAAGCCGGAATTTTTGGCCGCGTTCGTGCGTTCGTTCGACAACATCTGGGTCCGCACCTACCTCGACCTGGGCAACCACACCCGTTATTGCAAGACCGAAGACTGGGTCATGGCCTGCGGCTCGTCGATCATCAAGACGCACTGCAAGGATTTCAAAGTCGACAAGGGAAACGGGAACGGCGGCACCTTCGAAAAACTGTACGAAGGCGACATCAACTGGCCCGCCGTGCGGAAATGTCTGGACGCGGTCAATTACAACGGCTGGATGACCGACGAAACCGGCGCCCCGGGCGACGCGGAACTGGCCCGGCGGATGGACGCCATCATCGCGGGAAAGAAACTGACCATATAAAGTTTTTCGGCAATTCCCGCCTGAAAAGCGGCAGCTCGGGCGGGTGGTTGCCGGAATCGCACCGGGAGTTATCATAGTGACATCGGGAAATTTTGTCGAAGTTCAAACCACTTGCGGCAGCGAACAGGAAGCTAAAACCATCGCTGCGGCCATCGTCGAGCGGCGTTTGGCCGCTTGCGCTCATGTTTCGCCCGTTTCCAGCGTTTACCGCTGGCAGGGGAAAATCGAGACAAGCGACGAATGGCTCTGCATCGTCAAAACGACGAATGAACGCTATCCTGCCGTGCGGGACGCGATTTTACAGATGCACAGCTACGACTGTCCGCAAATCGTCGTCCTGTCGATCAAGGACGGGACCAATGATTATTTGAATTGGATTTCCGACGTGGTCGAGGGTTCCTGAGAGTATATTTTACTTCGGTCAACAACAACTTGTCCATCATTTTTTTCTCGCAAAGACGCGGAGGTCACAGAGTGTATATATCTCACGCGTCCCCTGCGTCTCTGCGAGAGACAATAATTTTTTGTATTTTGTTTTTGACGATATCATCATCCCAAAACGCCCGTCCTACGGGCATGACGCGACACCTTGTCCTACATTTCCGTAACCCGCCCCAAAGACCTGCGAACATTGATCAAGCACATCAGTGATTCGCCTTGGGTTGCGCTCGACACGGAGTTCATCGCGGAAAAAAAATATCAGGCCCAGCTTTGCCTGGTCCAGGTCGCCGCCGAAGGCGCTCTCGCGATCATCGACCCGCAAACGGTCGGCGGCATGGTCCCGTTCTGGGAGTTTCTTTGCGACGGCGACAAACGCGAGGTTCTGGCCCACGCCTGTCGAAGTGAAATGGAATTCTGCTACCGCGCGATCGGTCGCGTCCCGGAACGCCTGTTCGACGTGCAACTTGCCGCAGGACTGGCCGGGAACGACTACCCCGCCTCGTTCGGCACGCTGCTCGAACGCTATTTGCAGGTTTCGCTCCCCAAGGCGGAAACACGGACCGACTGGTCGCTCAGGCCGCTGACCAACCGGCAGATCGATTATGCGCTGAACGACGTGCTGTATCTCAACCCCCTCGCGAAAAAACTGAAAAAACAGCTTTCGTCACTTAAGCGGACGCGGTGGTATCAAAGCGAAATCCGCGACTCGCTCGACCGCCTGGTGCAGGATTTTGAAACGCCGAAATGGCGTTCGTTGTCCGGCCTCAACCACCTCTCGCGGCGAGAATTGGCCGTCGTGCGCGAACTTTGCCTTTGGCGCGACGATCAGGCAAGCCGGCACAACCTCCCGGTCGGGCTCGTGATGCGTGACGATCTGGTCATCGAACTGGCCCGGCGGAAATCGTCCGACCCGAAACGCATTTCCGCCGTTCGCGGATTGCAGCGCAGCGACATCACGCGGCAACTGCCGCAGATTTCGGCGGCCATTGATCGCGGACTCGATTGCCCCGAATCCGATCTGCCGGAACCGCCGCCGAAACAGAGGACGCAGCAATACACGCAAATGGTGCAGCTTTTGTACGCCGGATTGGCCATGCTCTGCCAGCAGAACGGCATCGCGACGAACATCGTGGCCACGCAGAGCGACGTTCGCGAACTGATCGCCGGTCGATTCGGCGAAAACGGCGCCGGAACGCCGCCGAAAAATCTGAAACTTGAAAAAGGCTGGCGGGCCACCATCGTCGGGCGCTTTCTTGACGACCTGCTCGACGGAAAGGTCGCCATCCGCATCGACAAAAAACAACCGAACGCCCCGCTCCAGTTCATCGAATATTCCCCGAAGTTCCCGTCAGCCGACGGGACATTCGAGTTGGAATGACGTATCAAATCAGAGTTTGAAGCGTAAGCAAAGGGCCTTTCAAGCGGCATCGTCAAGGGCTTCAACAACAGAGTCAAATTGATCATATGAGAAAAAGCTACGGTTGATATAGCGGGACGCCTGCGGACGGGGCGACGGGTTGCGGAGTCGGTTGCACGACCGGTTGCGTCTGCTGGTTTTGCGGCGTGGTTTGACGCGAATTGCCGAGACCGCCGAGCAGGCCGCGCAGCGCGTTTTGCGTCTCGGGGGCGACATGACGGTTGATCAAGTCATTGGCCTTTTCGTCGAGCTGGGCGCCGACGTTTTCTCCAACCCTGTCGCCGAGTTGCTGTTGTATCGCCTGCCCGATACCGCCCGGCGTGGCGTTCGCCTGGCCTTGCGGGTTGCGATTGAGCAACGATTGTCCCAGCGGACTGGCGAGAATGTTGCCGATCTGCTGCTGATCCTTTTCCGAAAACCGGCCCATTTGCGAGCGGATCAGCTGGTCGACGTCAAGCCCACCCTGTTGCAGCGCGACGGCGACCTGCCGGTGTTCCTGCGAAAGGCCGTCGAGCAGCGGTTGGATTTCCTGCGCGACGATTGCGTCCAGCAAATTCGACGAAGTCGTGATCTGCTGGTTCAACAACGAGGTCAGCTTGCCGTTGATCTGCTGCCATTCCTGTTGCAACAGCGGTTCGACCTGCGTGGCAAGCCGGTCGCCGATGTTCGAATAAAACGCGTAGGTCGGGGCCGTTCGCGTGCCGCTGATGTCGATTTCCGCCTGGATCATGTCGAGCGCCCGCGTGGCCGAGGCCAGCCCGTTTTCGAGCGGCGTGCCCCGCATGGCTTGCGGGAGAGCGGCCTGGATCGTGACCGGCGATTGCAGCAGCGCAAGCTTGCCGGTGAGCGAATCGCCTTTGAATTCGAGCTCGGCGCGGAATTGCGACACGCCGGGCGACACGGAAAAGGCGAGTTGCCGCGGGTTACCCAACACGCGTTGCGGCAGGTGATAGCCGGGGCACGAAATCACAAAGCGGTCATGCGGCACGTCGCCGGTCCGGTCGATCATCGCGGTAACGTACAGCATCGGGATATCGAGTACCAGGTTGCGGTTTTCGTCGCCGACGATCATCGTTTCCGGCAGCCGGAAGAAATCGATCGCCGTCGCGTTGTGTCCGATGCCAAGCGATGAGGGTGCGGTTTGCGCCGAACCCGCCGGCGCTGGATTGCCGACGCGAATCTGGTCGAACTGGAACAGGTTTTGCGGTTCGTGCTCGGCCAGAACGCGGAGATAATCGTCCGAGGTCATCGCGTCGGGCAGTTCCTTGCCGATGCAGAAACGCAGCACGACGGGCTTTTTCATCTTCCGGGGCTGGTTGGAATAATCGCGGATGCCGCCGACGAAATACACCGGCTGCCCCCAGAGTTCGGCCTGTCCGTCGAGCCCGATGCCGGCGAAATGCGCTTCGGGCCGCGACTCAATGCCCGGCAGGGGGACGTTCGTTCCCTGTCGCCGCTTGTCGGAGAAAAGCTGCACCTGGTCGAGCCAGTTCGCGTCTTCGTGCGGAACCTGTGAACGCCCCCAGTCGACCCAGGCGATCAGCCCGGTCAGTTTTTCGCGCATTTCCTCGCCGAGCACGTACTCCGAAAAATCAACCGGCTCGATTTTCCGCCGCGAAAGCGATTGGAGTTTTTTCTGGTCCTTTTCGACGGCGCCGATCAAGGTTTCGCGTTCGGCCTTCAGTTTCTTTTCCATTTCCGGCACCGTATTTTGCAGCCGGTTCAGCTCTTGACCCAGGGCGTCGATCTGCTGCAACACGCCGATGGCCGCGGTGATTTTATCCTGCGATTGCTCGGCGGAATTGAGATATTGCTTGATCGCGTCGAGCCGCCCCTTGGCCGTGTTGGCATCCGTCTTGAACGCGTCCACCTCTTTGCTCCAGCGTTGCCGCAACTGATCGCCGTAATCGTAGGTTTCAAAACCGCGGGCGATCTGTTTCGCCGCTTCGTCGAGGTTGTTCGACATCAGGTCGTCGAGCGGAATCTGCCGCACCTGACTTGCGATCACGTCAAACTGCGTTTGCGCATCGTTCCAATATTCGGTGAGGTCGAGCCCGTTTTCACCCAGCCCGGACAGTTCAAGTTTGATGTTGCTCAGGTGGGTTTCGTCGGCCAAAAAACGTCGCCGCAACAGTTCGCCGCGATCGAACTGCACGGAAACCCGTTCGATGGTCGCCAGTCGTGCCGGTTTTTCGCCGCCGGTGGTCACCGTCACATCGGCCAGTTCGACCTGCGTCGGGTCGAGCTTCGTTTTGACTTCGCCGATTTCAAGTTGCGTTCCGGTTTTCGATTGCCAGGTATGGATGAGCGTCCTCCGGATGACCAGGTTCAGCGAAAACCAACTGACCGCCAGCAAAACGACCAGAATAACCGCCCGTGGGATGATAAATTTCAAATAAGACATGATATTTGGACCAAAAATAAGCTTTTCTGGAAAATTCGTTGAATTTTAGCAAAAAAGCCCATTCGGCGCAAGAGCAATATTTTATTTGATAATTTAGTACGATAATATCGACGGCGCTCATCAAACAACTTCAGTTTCGCATCGTCGAACTCGAAGCCCGCAAAGCCCAAGATAAATATTTATTCCATTAATGCGAACAAGGCTAAAACGAAAAAAGATTGTTGAAAGGAAGCCGACGTTCATCGGAAGAAACGTTTTTGATTCGCGAAGGGGTGAGGGATTATTGTGGTGGCGAAAACGCAGTTATCGGAAGACCGGCGACTCCCGGTTTGATGAAAAAGACGCTTCCGGCGTGGGGCTGGCGTTCTTCCTCTTCCCGGGTCATGTCGGAGCGCGCCGTCGTAATATACAACGTCTCAAAATTTTCTCCGCCAAAAGCGACGGACGTGACGCGCGAAACCGGGACATGAATTTTCATGAGTTGGCGGCCCGTTTCCGGATTCCAGCAGCTGACGCAATGCCCTCCCCAATGGGCGATCCACAAATGGCCCGATGCGTCAATGGTCATTCCGTCCGGTACGCCGACCGTGTATTCCTCCGCCGTGTCTTTTCCGGTGAACGTAATCAAGGTTCGGCGATTCGCGATGCCCGCCGTTTCCGCGTCATAATCGAACGCATCAACCGTTTTTTTCGACGTATCGATATAGTAAAGCGTTTTGCCGTCGAGGCTCCATGCGAGTCCGTTGGAACAACCCACGCCGGTCAATCGTTTGTGGACCGTTTTATCGGAAAGCATGACATATAAGGCGCCATCCCGGTTTTTGCCTTTCATGTTGAGCGAACCGAACCAAAACCTTCCTTCGGGGGAACACTTCCCGTCATTGAACCTGTTGTCAGGTTTGTCCGATTCCGGATCGTCGAGGAAAACCGCCTTTTCGGAATCAAAAAACAGTTCTTCCAGACCGTGATGGCCGGCCATGATGAGGGAACCTCTTGACGTCGGAACCAGGCAGCCGATACGGCGCTTGGTTTCAACGAATTCATGTTTCATCGTTTCCGGATCGCAACGATGAACCCTGCAACCGTCGATATCCGTCCAATAGAGCCGTTTTTCCTCCGTGTGCCAGAACGGACCTTCGCCGAGTTGGCACTTGACGTCCAAAAACAACCCGGCCTCCATCGTTTTGATCGGGGTCAGCGCGGTTTTTTGAGGCGTTTTGTCCGACGCATCGGCGATCCGCAAAAGAACAAGCGTCACCGGAAGGGAACAGATCAATATCATGAAACGCGGAGAAAGAAAAAAAGCTTTCATTGTCAAGCTCCTGAAGGCATCTTATCGTTTTTGGCATCGGCACAGCTTTTCATCCATTTCCGGGCGTTGCCGTGAAAGAGTTTTTCGACGTTTTCGGGCGTATCGATTCCCAGACGCGTCATGGCCGTTTTGATCGCGTAAATGTCCTCATACATCATCAACGTGTAGCGTGCCTCAATTTCCGGGGTTTCGCGGTTCTTGTTGAAATGGAAATCATGGCTGGTGCGATTGACATAAGACGTTTCCGTGAACTGGCGGCGTCCCCGCATGAAGAAAATCGGATTGTCGGTGCCGTAAACCAGACGGTCGATGCCGATGTGTTTCAGGGCGACATAATGGGAATCCGCGTTGACGACGGCCGAGGTGTCGAAATAGAGCCCGGGGTCGTCGGCCAGGGGCAGCAAGCCTTCCAATGCGTGTTTTTCGGTATAACATCGACCCAGGTGCGCGATCACCAGCGTGATGTCGGGGTAGCGTTTTCGGATTTCCCTGACTTCGCGGATGTTGTCGGGATGACCGAGCCGGGCGGCTTTCGGGACATGGAGCGTGACCCAGGAACGACGTGCATTGAGCACTTCGAGCGTATGGTGCGGCAGGAAATCGAAAATGCCCGCCTCGATGTATTGATCCCGCGTGTCGGGATTGAAACCGATCATGGCGTAATACGGTTTCAGTCCGATGATCCCCGTTCGTGAGAGTTCCTTTTCGACTTTTACCTGCGACCATTTCGGGTCGAGCACGGAAAGACCGTACCAACCTTTTTCCCTGCAAATTTGCTCGATGTAGTCGTTGTTTTTTTCGTAATCGGTGTCGAGGGTCGGCTGCCCGAACACGAGGCAGGAAATCTCCCTGTCGGGAAACACGGCGCCATAACACCGGCAAAGCGTTTCGACGTCCATCGGTTCGTTGACCTCGGAGACCCAATACTGCATTTTCATTTCCTCGGTCATGGGAAACAGGCAAAATGAGGGATGCGAAACGTGGACATGGGCGTCGATCATTCTTTTCGGGAGCCAATCGGCAAAATGTTCGTCCCAGAAACGACGGTCGACGTCGGTGTAATTCCAGACATGGTGAAGCGGTAAATTATTAATTTCAGTCATGGTTCATGTAATTTTCGGAAGAGATGAAATGTATTCATTCATGATGGCGGCGTAAATCGTTTGGTTTTTTTGCGGAGGAATGACTCGTGACGGTGCGGCCATACAGTCGGCAATTTCGCCCAGCGGACGATCCGGCTGAAGCAGTCCGGCGGCCAAAACCGCGGCCCCCAGGGGACTCGCGCCTGAATAGGTGATGCAGGAAACCGGTTGACCGATCATGTCGGCAAGGATTTGCGGCGTGATGGTGCTGGCCCCCGCTTTGCCGCACATCAACAGCCGTTTCATGTTGACGCCGGAATCCAGCAAAAACCGCAGATAACGGTTCAGCTCACAGGCGAGACCTTCGATAATTGATCTTACCAGATGATCGCGATGGTGGAAGAGCTGGAGACCGGAAAGCCGCCCTCGCGTGCCCGGCTTGATCCCGATGGCGTCAAAGGCGGACAGGAGCGGCCAAAAACGGAGCCCCTCGCAGCCGGCTTCCGTCGACATGATCATTTGGTCGATTTTATCCTGGGAAATATCCTGGAGTCCGAGAAGTTCCAGACACCATTTCAGTGCGGAACCCCCGTTGGAGAGGGAGAGAATCTGGCCGTAAAGCCCTGACACGACATGCGTACAGAGAAGCGCGTTTTCCCGGTTGGAATGAATCGCCTGATCGGAAATGGCAAGTAACACCCAGGCCGTTCCGGCACCGAACATGATGTCACCGTCGTGAACCGCGCCCACCCCCAAGGCGGCGGCGTACTGGTCGTGAATCGGCGCGGAGACGGGGATGCCGGCCGGAATTCCGAGTTCGCGAGCGACCTCGGTCAAGAGTGTTCCCGCCGGTTGCCTCGAATCCACAAGTTCCGGCAGTTGATCTCCGCGAATGTTCAACAGGTCAAGCAAGTCCGCGTCATAATCCTTTAAATAAGGATTATAGAGCAATGTCAAACCGAGCGATGTGGCGTCGGTACGATGATTCCCTGTGAAAAACGACGCGACGACGTCTCCCACAAACCCGATCCTATTCGGCCAAGCCACGGAATCGGGCGATACCCGCCGCAACCTGAGAACTTGGCCGATGGCAAGACCGCTTCGACCGCGACCGACATGTTCGGCGAGCCATTGCGGCCTCATTTTTTCCGTGAATTCAACATCGAAGGATTCGCCGCTCTTGTCGAGCCAGCTGATCACGGGACCGGCGGGTTTGCCGTCGGGCGTGAGAAGCTGCATCGCGCCGCCTTGGGCCGAAATGCCCATCGCGGCGATTTTTCGGGCATCGACCTGCGCAGCGGCATCCTTGATGACGATGCGGGAAACGCGAAACATTTCGTCCATGTCCTGGTGAACCACGTCATCGGAAAAATGCGTGATCCCGATGCCAAGGGAGGCCTCGGCGAGGACCTTGCCCGTTTCGTCCGTGACGAGGGCCTTGATGTTCGTCGTTCCGAGGTCCAGTCCCAGCAACAATGTCATGTGATCAATTCAAAACCGGCAATATTGAAAAATTAAAACCTGTACTGCGGAATCTTCATCAGCTCTCCGTCTTTGAGCGCCGATTTATGGGCAATGATGCCGGCAACCGTCATATTGAGCGCCCAGGCGATGTTGACCAGCGGCTTGCGGTTTTCCAGTATCGACATGACGAACTCGTTGCCGAGATAGCCGTGCGACCCGCCGTGACCGCCGGGGTCGACCGTCGGGGGGAGCGGCGGTTTTTTCAGGTTCATCTTGGAAACCTGTTCGTTGGCTTCCTGGATTCCGTTGAATCCGCCTCCCCAGAAAGACCCTTTCTGGCCGCTGACGCGTCCCGTTTCCCCCCCCAGGCCCGGCGTGTCCCAGGATACGGCCATGCGCGACATGCCGCCTTCGCTGGTACGGAAAAGCGCGATCTCCGCCGCGAAAGGATTCTTGTAAATATTGTTTTCCGCCTGAAACTCCTTGATAAGACTTTTGCTCCCCATGCAGGAGACCTCCGTGAAACTGCCGCCGGTGACGCCGACATAGTAGGCGTTCGAATGGGTGGGATAAAATTGCGGCGGTCCGCCGATACGCCAACCTTTGTAGGAATCGATCGGCGTGGGGGCGTAATGGTAGTATTCCCCCTCGGAATAAATGAGTTTCCCGAACCCTCCGGCATTGTAGATTTGCCGCATGGCGTAAAGGCCGTCGTGAAACGTCGAGGTTTCAAACATCATGTAGTTCAGGCCCGTCTTCTTCACCATTTCATAAAGCATGTCGGCCTCTTCGAGCTGACCGTAAGTGGCGGGGACCGCCGTGGCGACATGTTTGCCGTGCTTCATCACCTCAAGGCAATGCCTCGCGTGACTCGGCGCGTCCGTCGCGACGAAGATCGCTTCGATACTGTCGTCTTTCACCATCTCCTCAAGCGACGGATAGGTTTTTTTGCATCTCGCGCGTTCGGCCATCGCGGCACAGCGTTCGGGGAACAGGTCGCTGACCGCGACGATTTCCACGTTGGGGTGATCCTGAAGGCTGAAAGCCGTGCCGAACTGGCAGACGCCGAAGCCCACCAGTCCCATTTTGACCTTGCGGTCGTATTTCTGCTGCCAGACCTTGCTGGTATCGATATCGGTCTGTGTCTGGTCGAACCCGGCGATGTTTTTCACATCATCGGCAACTGACTTGCTGGTTCCCATCGTAAGCAATCCGGCACCGAGGGCGGAACCGGCCAAAAAAGAACGTCTTGAAATCGGCATAGTACATCTCCTTTATCAAACTTAACGAAAAATCGGAATCATGTTATGTCAACGTAATCGGCATCAATAAGATCGGCCAGGCGGCGCAGCCGCGCTCTCGTATCGCCAAAACTGATCGTGTTGTGATGCGTCCCCCCTTCCTTGGCGTAGTTTGTCAGGAATTTTCTCACATCATTGACTTTAACCTTCGTATGAGGAACTCCCAGGGGAACGATCGGCGGAAAGTCTTCGATTTCCACGCGGGCGGTGATGATTTTCCAACCACGTGCCGTCTGCACAAGGGCCGCAAATGTGGCGGGACCGGGTTCCAAAGCCGTGACCAGAGCCAACTGGCGGTTGCGTGTGCGCGTGATGGGAGTCGCCCGGGCCACAAGAGGGACTTTTTTGTCTTTTCTCGCCATGGCGACGTTCATCTCTCCCATGTGGCTGAAAAAGAGGGCGTTTCCGCGATAGTCGGTCGTAAAAATCTCGGAAAAGGTCACCGGCGGACAAAGATGATAAAGCATCCGCGTTGCCATGACGGAAAGGAGGTCGCCTTCGCCGCCGAAACCGTATCCTTCGGCCATCAGGCGGCTGGTTCCCACGAAGGGGACCGTCGACGTTCTCGAATCATCGCCAAGGGCGGTAAACAGGAAGGTGAAACCGTCAAGGCGGTATTCCTCAATCAGCGACCGCATCGAAAGTTCGGCCCGGGCCGCATGAATCAGGTCGGACATGTCGACATCATTAGCCACGTCGTAGAGCGATTGATACTCCCGGGCCAATTCCCTGACCCGGTTTTCATCGGCGTTTTCCGCATTGACAATGTATTTTTCGATCGGAAGGATCGTCCATTCGCAGCCGAACTTGCCGACCCACTGCGTGGCATCGAAAGCGAAATCGCCCATGCCGGGAAACTCCTTCCCCATGATGCCAAACCGCGACGAAGCGATTTTACGCTTGGCTGAAGCCGCATGGCAAAAATCGGTCACCGACTTGCAGGCGTCCGAATCGTCAATATGCGTCGTCACATATTCGAACGGAACGCCGCAACGAACCAGCACGTTGGCCAGGTCTTGCGTGCCGTGAACGCCGTGGTTTTCCGTCATGATCGCCCCGGTGTATGCCTTGTCGACGCCGAAAAGTTCCTGGATGTTCCAGATGATGACCGGCAGCTTCGTATATTTCAACGCCGGCAGAACAAGCTGGCTCGGTGCATAGGTCAGGAAAACCACGCAAATCGCATCGACGCCGGCAAGTTCCAAACGCTCCACTTCCGCTTGAATATCCGGTTTTGCGAAAACGGCATTCCGGAACTCCACGTCGACGAATTGATCAAGAGTGCCGATAACGCTGTTTTTTAGCCATCGTTCCTGTTTTTCCCGAACGCCCGGCGAAAGAGTTTCGTAAAGTTCCAGCGTCAGGGCCAAAATGCCCAATTTCGGTTTGATGAATTTTTTCATGATCATTTTCGCCAAATATGGTTTTAAAGTAAATATTTTTCAGCGGCTTCTTTCGCGGTAACGCCGTTTCTGACGACGTCGCACAGCGCCGCCTGAAAGCCAAAAGGATTGTCGACCTGGATCGCATTGCGGCCGAACACGACCCCTCCGGCGCCGGCGGCGATTTCATCGGCGGCCAGTTGCAGGGCGTCAAGTTGCGTGGGGAGTTTTTCCGCGCCAAGTCCCAGCACGGGCACCGGGCACGAGCCGGTCACGGCGGCAAAGTCGATCGTGTTGAAGGTCTTGATCATGTCGGCTCCGAGTTCGGCGACAATCCTTGACCCGGCCAGCACATCCTTATGAAGTTCCTCCGGCGTCATGTTCAGGTGTCCGGTCGGGAAATATTCGCCGATGACCGGAATGCCCAATCGGTGGGCATCGCGAGTCAAGCGGCAAAAATTTTCAACGTTTTCCGCATCCCGGATTTCGTCGCCCGTGTTGAGCGTCAAGGAAACCAGGGCCACATCCATCCCTTCGCGGAACGCATCTTCCACGCTGAAGGCAAGGACGCTTTTCGCCTTGAGATAGTTCCAGTGGAAGCAGTAAACCGTGTTCCAGTTCAATCGCACCACCGCCAGAGGCGCATTCTTCCGGGCGAATAACGACGCACAATGCCGCAGCATTCCCGGGGCCAGCAGCACCGCGTCGACCTCGGGGTTGATCTTTTTCGCGGTTTCCGGCAGGTCGACCATCGCCGGGATCGGTCCGTCGAACATCCCGTGATCCATGGCAATGACAACGG
This sequence comes from Thermoguttaceae bacterium, assembly GCA_031548645.1. Taxonomy (GTDB): domain Bacteria; phylum Planctomycetota; class Planctomycetia; order Pirellulales; family Thermoguttaceae; genus WRMR01. The sequence continues at coordinate 5,887 of JAVBQX010000226.1, read as the reverse complement.
TTTTTCCCTGCTCCTGCAAACGTTTGATACGAATTCCTCGTCCGTCCATTAAAAAAATACTCCTGATTGATAATATTTTTCAGACTAGCGGTAAACAATGAATAGTATGACCGTAACGGTCGAGATGATTCCCCACCAGAGTACCGGCCTTGCATACCAGGAGATTTTTTCTCCGGCCGGCATGCGCAAGCTTTCCGGCGTCCAGATCAGTCCTTTGAGTTCTTCATCATTTTTAGGTTTGGTATAAAGACTGACAACAGCGCAAATCATCATGCAGAGCCAAAAGACGATCCCGGTACGATTTTGGAAGGGTATTCCGCCTTCAAAAAACAGCGGACTTGTCAATTCGATGGCAATGGAAAGGGGGATGGTCAGGATGCCCGCGGCCAATGCACCGGCATTGGTGGTTCGCTTCCAAAAGATTCCCATCAAAAACATTGTCGCGATTCCCGGCGTGAAATACCCGTATGCGTTGAAAATGTAGATGAAAATCGGTCTCTCGTGATGTTGGACCAAAACCTGGCCGAAAACTATCCCGAACAGTATTGTCATGATACCGAAAATGCGACCGAATCTTACAATATTTCGGTCATTGACTTCATGCCCGGATTCGGAATCATTTTTCGGGGACGATAAGTCGCTTTGTCCGGATTGACGGTCAAGCCACCATTTTCTGATTGGAACGTAAAAATCCATGGCCGCGATCGTCGAACAGGAATTTACTGCCCCGGAAATATGTCCCATGACGGCGGCGACCAATCCGGCCATGACGAAACCGATCAATCCGGACGGAAGTATCCCCTTGACGAGCATGGGGAAGACAAGGTCCGGGTTATCGATGTTTGGAAAAATAATCACCGCCGCCATTCCGGGAATGAAAATAATCAACGGCAGCAAAAGTTTCAAATAAGAGGTGAAAACGACCCCCATCCGGGCGTGCCACTCGTTTTTTGCCGCCAGAACGCGCTGAACGATGAATTGATTGGACGCAAAATAGAAGATGCTCGTGCAAAGCGCACCCCCCAAATACATCGTCCACGGAAAATCCGGGTCGTTAGCGGGCAGAAGCAGATGCCAATCGCCGGAGTTCGCGAGAATGGCGGAAGGTCCGCCGATCCTGATGATGGTCATGACGCTCAGGATCACGCCGCCGATCAAAAGGACGGCCAGTTGAAACATCTCCGTCCAGACGACCGCGCGGAGCCCGCCGATGATGGTATAAATCCCCGTGATGACGGCCAGGACCCAGATGCTGTGCGCAACAGGGATGTTGAACACCGAATGGACGACCATACCCCCCAGGTAAAGAACCGCGCTGATTTCGACGAACAGGTAGGTCAACACGATGAGGAATCCGAAAGTCATTCGCGAAACTTCTCCAAAGCGTCGTTGGAGATATTCCGGCATCGTGTAAAAACCGTTCCGCAGATAGTAGGGAAGAAAAACCCAAAGCAGGGCGTTCAGCCCGATAAGGATCGCTCCCCATTCGATCGTCATGGCGACAAAACCACGGTTATAGGCGATTCCCATCCCGCCGACGAAGTGGTGGGTGGAAATATTCGCCGCCACGATGCTGCCGCCGATCATCCACCAGGGGAGTTTGTCCCCGGCGAGAAAATAATCCCGCTTGCTTTTACCGCCCCTCCGGGAAGCGTAAACCCCCAAAGCGATGATAATGATGACATAGACTGCGAAAATGGATATGTCGATGCCGTTGAGTTGCATGCCCATGATCATGATCCCGAATTACGTTTCCACGTGAAATATCGCACACACGGAAGCAGGACTTGCTACCTTTTTATCTCGGAGCTTTTGATGTCGAGATCGAAATCGAAACTCGTTGCATCCTTGGAGACGGTGACTTTTTCCTTGCTGGCGACGTTGTACCTGGCCGGAATTGTCTGCACGAAAATTTCAGACTTCATGGGATTATTTTCATCGATTTTTCCCGTTCCTTTCGCTGAGAAAAAACGAACGGTGTAATCGGCGGGAGCCAATCCTTTCTCGACGGGCATCGAATAGGTTCCGTTTTTGACGCCCGCGCTGGAAGGCGTCTTGACGGTTGCCGCATTGGTCGGGTTGAACATGATCGTACCCTCATCCAGAGGTTCACCATTGACCTTGACGGTTCCGGAGACGGCAAGTCGTCCCTGCGGATTGCTCGGTTTGCATCCGACGTAAAGGAACGATGTCGTGAACAAAGACAGTAAACACAAATAATATAACGTTTTTTTTCTTACAATGAACATTTTGCCTCCCCGTGTGCCTGTAATGAATATGTGGTTTGATTTATTGCAGATTTTTCCACTCAAATTTTGAATTTTTCGTTTCACGCTAGGAACAGCATAAGTATTTCACGACAAGGAACACAAGCGGTTTCCGTAATCATTTTGCGTTCCTTGTGATAAAAAATATTTGAGACTCTTGATGCTCCTTGTCTGCATTGAGTGATGTCCTATCTATTCTGAGACAGATAATAACATCCGTGGAACACTAGAAGCTGACCATCTCTTTTCCTTGAGTGGTACTCACGGCCCGCCATGTATCCAAAGCAATCGTGTCACTGATGAATTGTACCGACCCGTCGGCAAGACCGGTATTGACACCTCCCGTGTGCCTGCTGCGGGCGCTCAATTTATTCACACCACGAGGGTATGCAGTGGAAACGGCAATTTGGCCCTCGCACGGTTCGTTGGGATTGCCTTCGTTATAACAGTTGGCGTGGTCATGTACAAAATCCGGATTCGAGGAATTCGGCGGATCATAGGCGCTGTAGAGTGTGGAATTTCCCCACACGATAAAACCGCGGTTGTCCGAATTCGACCCCGTGTCGGGCTGGCGAGCCTGGATCGTTTCGGAAATGGCCATCGTATTGGACGTCCCATCGGAGATTTCATCAAGCGTGCACCAGTATCCGGAATTACAACCTTTGAAGACGGCTCCCTGGTGTTTCACGCGATCCTCGGCGCTCTCCTCAAGAGGCCAAAAAGACGCCCATCCGGTTCCATTTCCATAGGAATTGACCGTGTTTCCGGAACAGGCCAGGTAGTTGTGGAGCGGATATCGCCATCCGGGCCAATTGACGATCCGCTTTGTGTCTGAAGGACAGGTGTAGGTGGTAAACCGCGAACTTTCACCTCCGTCGGCAAGCACAACTTTGTTGTCGCCTTGATAATATGCCACGGTGTTGTCAAGCTGTTCGTAAACGGCGCCCTGTTCGATGTAAGGGAGCAGCGAAAGACACCAGACATAAATTCTCGCGTCCCCCATTGAACCGCATGGCAACGCCTTGTGGGCGTCCATGTAATTGTGCATGCCCAGAACAATTTGCTTGACGTTGCTGGAACACTGCATGCGCCTTGCCGCGGCACGCGCCGCCTGAACCGCCGGGAGCAGCAGGGCGATTAAAATGCCGATGATGGCAATGACCACAAGAAGTTCAACAAGCGTGAAGCCCTTGTTTCTCTGAAAGCATTTCATGATCTTTTCTCCTGTAATTTAAGAAATAAACTCAAGGTTTCCTTATAATCGCAACAATACAATTTGAAGCACTTTTACAATAAATGGCCCGTGTCAGCGGTTATGAAAAAGTCATCGAACTACTCAACGTTATCGTAGTTCCAAAGCATTGAAACAAATGAAAACCAACCATTCACCAATTTCTTCCCAGTCATATGGAAAGTGAAAAAGTGGAATTACATCAAGTATCATCAATATCCGACAAGAAGTCGAAATTGACACCAAGTTGATATGGAGGACGAATTTCGTCTATCTTAAAAAGGGCGCGGATTGGTTTTGCCGCTGCCGCGCTTCATAAAAAATCAAGTGGCTTTGATATATCTGTCCGGGTTGTTATATGTTATTTGCGATTATTATTGTGCTGGCGGTAAAATTTAAACACATCCGATGAATCGCTTGCTTCGCCAATACCCAAAGACAACGTCTTTAGCGTAACTTTACCCATTGGCGCAGCAAGCAGCGTTGGAAGCGCGGCGCATTTATTATCGCCACCACAATATTGTTTTGAGGATGAAACGTCATGAAAATTGGTCAATGATCAAATATTTCGAACCGAGTCTCCTTCCGACAACGTACAAGGGAATGCCATATTCGGAATTTCCTCACGATTTATAATGGATTGAACCATGTTGACGAATGCTTTTCCCAAATCCCTCCATGGAAGATTGATCGTTGTTACGTCCATCTCTCCCAAAAGATGTTTGATGATGGGGTTTTGATCGAAAGATATCAGTGAGATGTCTTCCGGAATATTGATATCCTGTTTGTGAATCAGTTCGGCCAGGTGACCGATCACCCAATAGGAACCGCTGAGCAGCGCCGTGATTTTATTGCGTTTGATATATCGTCTCAGCATGTTGATCGAATCACGCGTCGGGAGCAGGGGAAGCCATAGACCTTCACCGACGGCTTTCTCCAAATCCATTTCCCTCATCCCCTGCAGATAGCCTTCATAACGGTCGAAGGCCCACCATCCCGACGGGTTCATGACTTGGGCAAAACCGATCCTCTCATGGCCCCGTCCGGCAAAATACTTCACGGCATCCCTTGCGGCGGAGACACTGTCTTCGTAAAAATTGGGGAAACCCAATTCCGGGGCCCGTACCGCCGCCAGGACACAAGGGATATTCCATTGCTTGGCCACGCCGATAACCGAAGCGTGGCTCAATGGAGGTCCAATGCAAAGAAACACGTCCGGGCAACTCCTCTGAAGTCGTGGGAGAAGGCTTTCCGTTCGCATGCCGTGAACTCCGAGAAATTCCACGACGATATTTTTTCGAATGGCGGCTTCCTCGTCTATCCCGTCCAAAATCTCATCATGATACCAGGAGTGCCTTTGAGTGGCGAACGAAGCCAGGGCCGAAACCACTGTTGAAACAACCACTGCGATGCGTATTGTGGAATCTGCCGTGCTTTTTTGATTCATCTCGAAAACTTGGGGATCGAAAATTTTTCTTGTCGGCAACGCATGGTAAGTTTTATCCGCATCAACTCCGGGCGACATGCCCCCCTCACTGACGATGGAAGTGTTCTTTTTGAATTCCGCCAACCGATCGCCGACATAGGTTCCCTTTCCGCCATGGCGAATAATCCAACCTTCATCTTGAAGACGATTCAACGCCCTTCTGACCGAGGTTCGGCTTCTTCCCGTAATGATAACGAGGTCCCGATCCGAGAGAAATTTATCTCCAACCTCAAAATTCCCGTTCGTGACATACTCAATGAGATTTTTTACCAGGGTTTCTGTTGTGCGGTATTTTGGTAACGGGGTTTTAAGTTTAAATTCATTTTTACCGGGCATTTGATCAATCAACCTCTTGAAGCCAAGACACTTAAATACGACATGTTTCTATTTATAATGTACAGATTGAGAAACTAATCCTGTACAAGTCTCTTTTGATGAGATTGGATTTTACACGATCATCAAGTGAAATGCAATGAAAATACACATGTATTACAAAAATTTTTCACATTTTCTTTTATTGTTTCACAATTTATTTATTGAAAATAAAATCTATTGACACGTATAAATCCAATTGATTTTGGAATATGAAAATCGCTTCGTATTTATCTAAGTGTATAATAACTGTTGTGTTGTCTATTTTTATGATTTCAATATTGACATGTACACATACAACTGGTAATGTATTCCTTCAGTTCAATTTTTTGGCTTTTCGATCAAATTTTTGGGAGATTTTAAGGTGAAATGAACAACAATTTCGAAAAATTTTCATCTCTCGCCTGGGGGAAGGTCGACCTTGCTCGGTATCCTTATATCAAGGTCGCGGCCCCGGGGCCGGTTTCGCGGGAATATCACACGCGATGCACGAAGTATTTCAAGGGGCTCAGTTCCCAGGTCAAGCTGTTT
>JAVBQX010000197.1:0-14322 GCA_031548645.1 Thermoguttaceae bacterium | reverse complement strand
GCCCCGATATCGATGGATGCCCCCGAAAAACGCGGGTTGCCCGCCAGGTCCAGAGAATTCGCATCCAACCCGACGTCGTAAGCGTATTGGTTGCCCCCCCTGTCGATGGCCTGGGAGTTTTCCGCAAGACGATAATCGCCGTTCGCGGCGTCAAGGAATAAGGGCAATGCGTCATTGAAAGCGCGGTTGGATGAGCCGTTGGCCCAGCCCGTAAATGCCGTCAGGTTGCAGGAGCCTTGGACGGTTCCCGCAAAATTGTGTATCTCCGAACCTGAACCTGTGTTTTGAGCTATGATCGAATTATAGATATTCACCGTACTGACGAAGCAGTAAATCCCGCGTCCATCTCCGAGTGTTCCGCTGGTTTTGTTCCCGGAAACCGTGCAGTTTGTCAAAGTCACTACCGCATTGGACCCAGTGACGTAAAGTCCGCCGCCATGGAATGTTCTGGCCGTGTTCCCGGAAATCAGACTATTTGTCAACGTCGCAGTACTGTTACCGCCGATGTAAATTCCACCGCCGTCCCTGGCGGCGTTCCCGGAGATGGCGCTGTTTGTCGCCAGCACATCGCCTTTGTTGATGTAAATCCCGCCGCCTTGCCAAGTCGTGGCCGTATTTTCCGAGATGACGCCGTTTGTCACCCGCACGCTGCCGTTATTGATGTAGATTCCGCCACCGTTGCCGGAAACCGTATTCCCCGAAATAGTGCAGGATGTCAGGGTCAATATTCCGTCGTTAAAGTAAATCCCACCGCCATCACCAGTCGCATTTCCTCCAGTGATGGCCAAGCCCGCCAATTCCACGGTGCTTTTTTGGATGGAAAATACCCGCGACTTCCGGTCGGCGTCGATGGTGATGTTCGCGCCCATGCCATTGATGTTGATATTCTTGTCGATCAAGAGTTCATCGCCGTTGAGCGTGATGGTTTGCCCATACAGCGCCGATGCAAAGGTGATTGTGTCTCCGACCGTTGCATAGGCGATGGCCTCGCGGAGTGAAATCAGATCGTCATAAGGATCAATAATATCGCCCAGCGTCGACACGATGATAGCCTGAAACTCGAATTCGCCGAACTCATAGGCCCCGATATCCACGGGGCCTCGAATCATGCGCGGTTTGCCGTCCAGGTCGGTTGTCAGCCACTCGGGCACGAAAGCGTTGTCGCCCTTGTTGATGGCCTGCGAATTTTCCGCAGGACGGTAGTTGTCGTTGCCGGCATCGACGAAGAGAGGCAATGTAGGATCATAAGCATAGTTGATGGCGTCGTTGTCCCAGCCGGTGAATGTGGTCAGGTTATGGAAACCCTGGATTGGAAAAAAACTGGCAATATCCGCATTCATGGCGGCATTTCCAGTATTTCCGGCAACAATCGTGTTGTAAAGAGTCAAGGCAAAGGAAGCGTTGAAAATACCGCCGCCGGAGAAAGCGGCCTCGTTGTTGGAAATGGTATTGTTGGTCAGATTTATTTCTGACGACATATTTCTGATGAAAAGAATTCCACCGCCATCCGCGGAGGAAGTATTGCCGCAAATCACATTGTTGATGATCGTTGCCGCATTGAGTGCCATGATACCGCCGCCCCCGACAGCATACAGTGAATATGCCTGATTGGGGTTAAGCCAATTATTGACGTGGTTATCGGAAATCGTACTCCCTGTAATCGTCAATTGGCCGACCGAAAACACGCCCCCGCCACCGATGCTGCGACTGAAGGCGGTGACGCTTTCCTGGATGGCTTTCACGCAATTTCCGGTAATCGTACAATCGGTGATGGTCAGCCTGCCATTGCTTCCCCCCGGACTGCTGAATACCCCGCCGCCGCCATCGTTTATGTTATAGCCCGTATTTTCCGGGGGAATGGCCGTATTGCCCGAAATGATGCAGCTGCCAATATGAAGGGAAGTCGATCTGTTGTATATTCCACCGCCGGAACCATTGATGGCGGTGTTATTTTCAATTGTGCTGTTGGTGATGGTTGACGTTTGCGGAAACCCGGATGGTAAATTGCTGATATAATCAATGAAAATCCCGGCACCCCCCGAATTGCTTGATCCCGAAGGACCAAACTCCAGCGTATTCCCGGAAACCGTGCAGTTGTCCATCGTCAGCAATCTGGCTGCGACGCCGCCGCCGGTGTTTTCGGAAACGGTGCTGTTCGTGATGGTCAGGTCGGACGCGGAAACGCCGGGGCCCTGGTTGCCGCTGATGGTCGAATTGCTGATGGTCAGATTGACGCCAATAATGCCCCCGCCCAAATAATATCGGGAATCGAATTTTGTGAAATTGCCGGTAATCGTGCAACCGCTGAGCGTCACGATGGCATCACTCATTATGGAACCACTCATCCCGCAATAGATCGCGTTCCCCGCTTCAATGGAGCGGTTGCCGGCGAATGTCGAGTTATTGGCGGTCAGTGAACCGCTGCCGATGATTTGAACGGCCCCCCCGTAATTGGAAGTGTTATCGATAAATTTCATATCGATGAGCGTGAGATTGCCATTGCGGGACGTCATTCCACCGTTATCCGTTCCCTCGCCCGAAATCGTCATGCCGGACATTGTGACATTGCTTTCATCCAGATTAAACGCCCGTCGGTTGGAATAGTCAGTGGGAGCGACGATCGTAAACAGATCAGCGCCCGGCCCGACGATCCCCACCTCCGCACGGGTCATCGAAATCGTGGAATTCAATTGGAGCGTCACCGGTCCATCCACAAACAATGCCGGGTCAAACATGATGGTTCCTCCCGGCGGGGCATACATGATCGCTTCACGAAGTGAAATTAGGCCGTCGTTTGGATCAACGATATCATACGGTGTCGTCACGATGTTGCCGATCACGGTAAAGGTCTTGACAAATGTGTTGTTCCACTCCCTCGACTCGGCAACGGCATTCTCCGTATCAATGCTCAAGGTCAGGGTATAGGTCCCCGGCGCCAATTGTCCCAGATTGACGTCAAGCTCGCAGAAAACGGAATCGGGCGACATTCCGGCGTCAAAGCCAAAGGTTTGGACGATCGGTGAAGACAACGAAGTACCGTTTAAGGTGAGTGTGCTTGCGTAGGGATCGGGCACGTTTATTTCACCGTAATTTCCAAGTGCAAAATGAGCGTAAATCGTGTCCGTGGGGTAAAGAATCGCCGAATCGCCGGCCGTGGACTTGTCACTCAGGTTTCCGATGGGGGCGGTCGTCACGATGAGCGATTTGGTTCCGTCGGCAAAGAAATTGGCGGGGGCCAAATCCGGTTTGGGTTCCGATGAATCGACCTCGCGTGAAACAAGCCAGCTGAATTCTTCCAGATAGCCGTTGTTACTGCTGTAATTGGTAAAACGATAGCCGGTGGGATCAAAGAAGCCGAATCCGGAATACCACGAGATGGATAAATTCTTGAGCAGGTTCGGCGCGTTTGCCCCACCATTCATATTATCGTCCGAATCGGAGACCAGCAGGGACACGTAATAATCGTTCGCCGTGGGCGACTTCGCCGTATCGTAGACGGCTCCCCACATCGTGATCGCGTGCCCGCCTTGCCGACCCATGAAGCCGTACCATCCAAGCCCCAGACCGACGGCGGAACCTTCTTTCAACCGGTTCACGGCAACGGTCAAATCATTCGCGGAATTGACCCCCGACCAGCCGGAAACTTCATCATAGTTGACGCCGGGATAAAAGCCGCCCGAGGAGGAATTTTTCGGTTGCGCCCACGAACTTGAAACATTGTAATTGCCCGTGATGAACCAATCGTTCGCAGGATGCGTATTCGAGCCGTCATTTGTAAAATTCGCACGGAAATAATCAAAAACGTCATCTTCCGTCTGAAATCCGTTGACATCTCCCCAACCGGTGTAGGCCAACATGTTCGAGGACGTGCCGGCCCAGCAGAGATTTGAATCGCCGCTGCCGTTTTTCTCGGCATCGAAAGGCGTCAGTGAACTAATGAAGGACGTTGAACCGCTGTTGGCCAAAACGTATTGCATTTCCGATTCGGTCAGGCCGGTCAAAAACGCTTCCCGCGTTCCGCCGACGCCGACCGTGACGGAATAGGACTTGGAACCGATCGGGGTTCCGCCGGAAGTCATGTGGGCGTCCGAAGCGGTTGCCGCGTCGGCAAGGATCGTAAAATTGCCCGGTCGATTGGAATTCTCGGTGACCTTGACGACATGGCTTGTCTGGACATTCGCGTTGCCGCCGGATTGGATCAAGTTGGATATGGAAGCGGTTTCCATGTTGCCGTTTTCCACGCCGCGAAGAACCACTCCGCCAAGTGCCACCTCTCCATTAATGACTTGGACGACACCGGTATCGGCGCTACTTTGGAGTTGCAGTATTCCTGTCCCGAACGACACGATGCTGATACTTCCGTAAAGATTTGAATCAATGTCAATTTTCAGCGTATTATTGCCAAGGTCTATGAAAGACCGATCGTTTTTGCGTATGACGATCAAATCATTTCCCGGCGTGGTGCCGGCCAGAATAACGGCTTTTTGCAAACCGGCTTCGGATATATTCGCAGCCGCAATATCAATCACATTGTAATCGCTCATGTTGGCCGAGAGATTCAGGTCGGGGTACGTCTCCCGAATCCGGCTGAACTCCGCTGTGCTGACGGCGAGCAGGGTTCTTTCTTCGAGTGACTCGAATCGCAGTCCGTGTTTTTTTTGAGCGGAAATTTGCGACTTTGAATTTTTCAGACCACTTCGAACGGCTCTCTCAAAAAACCAACTCATTGGACTTTCCCTCATTTTTATAAGAATTTGATTTACAAGAAAAATATTGAGTAATCAAACGCATCTTGGATCATTATCGCAATTTCGATGAAAATATCAATAAAATAGATAAAAACCTTTCTTTTTTTGAATAAAGAATTATTTAACGCCTTCAGCAAAAACACACATTGTTTACCAAAAAACTGTTCATTATTCTCCATGTTATAATTTTGGGGCATGTCGCGAACAGTTTTTTGAGGCTGTCAATTTTCGTTGACGGTCTTTATGCGATGCTTGAAAAAATATCAACGAACGATAATTGCGCCAAAATGCAAAGGTGCATGACATTGGAAGAGCGAAGTGAAGACATTTTACGCGAAATGGCGATGACGGACCGCACTACTGCTTTGTCCGCGTTAAATTTGGGGATTAAGGTAGGGCGGTCACGCCGTGACCGCCGCGGTATTTGCAAAAGTGCTACCCCAAAATTAAATATTGACAAAGCACTACCGTTGTTCGCCTGATTGTGCCGCGAGGGAGAGTTCAAGATAACTGGCCGTGATGGGGTGGGAAAGGCCCAGCGTCGCGGCCAGCGACTTGACGCGTCGGCGGGCGTCATCGAGTTGCGATTCGTCCGCGATGGTTTCCAGTTCGATGAAATCGCCCAGTCCGTCGATGTGGTCGAGCGTCAGTTCGTATTTCTGTTCGCGGTAAACCAGCCCGGCGGAGCGCCGCGTCTTTTTCAGTTCGGCCGCCGGGCGAAAGCCGAGGGCCTGCAACAGCCGGTCCCACTGCCGCGCGGTTTTGTCGCTATTGGTGAGAAAGAGCTCGATTTCCTGCCGCGTTTTCGTTTCGCGGTCGATCTTCGGGCCCTTGTAGGTAATCTTGTATCCGTCGGCCCGTCGCCGGATGCGCAGGCATTCGTCCGTCACGGCGAAATCCCTCGCCGGATGTTGGTAAAACGTGTCGTGTTCCTCGACCGCCTCGCCGAACGAAAGCCCGAATTGCGACAGGTTCTCCAGCAATTGCGATACATTGCTCACGGCAAATTTCATCTCGACTTCGTAAGACATTCTGGTTCTCCCGCGATGGTCGGAAATTTCATGATCGCAGATTACGGCTCGTCAACTGATTCCGCGGCGGTCTCGGCGAGACCGCCCTACCTTTGTTCCTCGCTTACGCTTCGGGCTCTGGTTGAAAAATCACGCGCCGTGGCGGCGACGGCGTTTCGACGGGTCGGTTTTCCGTTCGGCGTTGAGACGTTCCTGCCATTGCACGACGAGCTTGAGCGCTTCGAGCGGCGACACCGCGTCAAGGTCCGTCGCGGCCAGGTCCTCCAACACCGGGTGGTCGAGCGGCCCGAACAGCGAAAGCTGCATCCCGCCGGGCAAAATCTGCTTGTTCAAATGTGGCGAACCTTTCCCGTGCTCCGACCCCGCGTCCGTTTCCGGCAAATCCCCCGCCGTCACCCCCGGCAAAACCCCCGTCTTCTTCCGCCGCCGCATATCAATCACACGGCTTTGAGAGCCCACATCAATATCGCTTTCAACTCCACACTCCACACTCCACACTCCACACTTTTCCTCGTCCTCCAGGTCGGCCAGAATTTCATCGGCCCGCCGGACGACCTCTTTCGGCACGCCGGCAAGCCGCGCGACGTGTATCCCGTAACTCTTGTCCGCCGAGCCGGGCACGATCTTGTGAAGAAACGCGATTTCGTCGTTCCATTCGCGCACGGCCACGTTGAGGTTGTTGATTCGGTCGAAACGTTCGGCCAGGGCGGTCAGTTCGTGATAATGCGTCGCGAAAAACGTCCGGCATCCGATCCGTTCGTGCAGGTACTCGACGATCGACCAGGCGAGTGAAATGCCGTCGAAAGTGCTCGTGCCGCGTCCGATTTCGTCGAGGATGACGAGGCTTTGCGGCGTCGCCATGTTGAGGATGCGGGCCGTTTCCGTCATTTCGACCATGAACGTACTTTGCCCGCGCGCCAGTTCGTCGCTGGCCCCGACGCGTGCGAAAATGCGGTCGGCCACGCCGAGCGTCGCCTCGCGGGCCGGGATGTAGCAGCCGATCTGGGCCATGATCGACAGCAGCGCGGTCTGCCGGATGAACGTGCTCTTGCCGGCCATATTCGGCCCGGTGATCAGGTGAATCATGCCCGATTCGTCGTCCGCTTTCGCGTCGTTCGGCACGAAGGTCCCGTCGGTCAGCGTCAAATCCAGCACCGGGTGCCGGCCGTCGAGAATATTCAGCACCGGTTCCGGCACCAGGGTCGGGCGGCAGTAGTTCCGCTCGCGCGCCAAAACGGCGAACCCGGCCAACACGTCGAGGTGGGCCAGGGCCGAGGCCGTTTTGTGCATTTTCGCCCGCGTTTCGGTAACGAGTTCGCGCAGTTCGACGAAAATGTCGTATTCGAGTTCGCAGGCCCGTTCGCCCGCGGTGAGTACCTTTTCCTCGTATTCCTTCAACTCGGGCGTGATGTAACGTTCGGCGTTTTTGATCGTCTGCTTGCGGATGTACGACGGCGGAACGTCGACCTTGCGCGCGTGCGAGATTTCGATGAAATAACCGAACACGCGGTTGAAACCGACTTTCAGGTTGGGCAGCCCGAGTTTTTCGGCCTCTTTCTGCTGATAGGCGGCCATCCATTGTTTGCTGTTGACCTGCAATTCGCGCAGCGTGTCGAGTTCGGGCGCGTAACCGTCGCGAATGAAACCGCCCTCGCGGCTGTTGAGCGGGCAGTCGTCGACGAGGGCCGCTTCGAGTTTCGCGGCCAGCGTTTCGCAGGGGTCGATGATGTCGGCCAATGTGCGCAGCAGCACGCTTTGGCACGCGGCCAGGTGCGATTTGAAAACCGGCAGCGTCTTGAGCGTCCGACCGATCATGGCCAAATCGCGCGGGTTGGCCCGGTTCGTGACGATGCGGGTCAGCAGCCGTTCGAGGTCGTACACGCGTTTCAGCGTGTTGCGAATGTCCTGCGTCGCGGTTTCGTTCCGTTGCAGTTCGCCGACGGCGTCGAGCCGGACGTTGATCTGGTCGATGTTCGTCAGCGGGGTCGCGACCCATTCGCCGAGCAGTCGCGAGCCCATCGCGGTGACGCACTGGTCAAGCACGGCGAGCAGCGAACCGTCGCGGCGGCCTTCGCGAATCGTGCACGTGATTTCGAGACTCCGGCGGCTGGCCAGATCAATTTCGAGCTGCGCCCCTGCGCGATAGGGCACGATCGCGTCGATATGCTCAAGCGAGCGCCGCTGCGTTTCGGCCAAATAATCGAGCGCGGCGCCGGCGGCGCAAACGGCCGGGGCGTCCTGTTCCGGCGAGGTGAAACCGAAGCCTTCGAGCGTCGCTGTTCCGAAATGCCGCACCAGCGTTTCGTGGGCCGTTTTTTTGCCGAACACCCAGTCGGGCCGCTTCGTCAGCATCATGTCGCCCATGACGCCCGGCGGGACGATGTTTTTCGCGCCTTCGGGCACGACGCATTCCGAAGGGCCGATCCGGGCGAGTTCGTCGGCCAGTTGCGATTTCGGCACGACGGCCGCGTACAGTTTCCCGGTCGAAAGTTCGGCCCAGGCCAGCCCGACCGGATCGGTGTCGGTGACCGCGGCGAGATAATTGCTGGTTTTCGGATCAAGCAGGGCTTCTTCGGTGACCGTTCCGGCGGTGACGACCCGGGTGACTTCGCGTTTGACGAGCCCCTTCGCCTGTTTCGGGTCTTCCATCTGGTCGCAGACCGCCGCGCGATAGCCCGCCGCGATCAGCCGCCCGACATAGGCGTCAAGCTGGTGATGCGGAAATCCGGCCATGGGCGTGTTATTGTTCTTGTCGCGACTGGTCAGGGCCAGACCGAGCACCTGCGCCGCGGTTTTGGCGTCGTCCAAAAACAGCTCGTAAAAATCGCCCATCCGGAACAAAAGCAGTGCGTCGGGACACACACGCTTCGCCTCGTGGTATTGCTGCATCATGGGGGTCAGGTCTTTTTTCTGCATCACGCCATTTTACCAACAGTTCGGCCTCCTGAAAAGAAGCAACGATAATCCTATTCCCGCAAAATGCGGTTTTTGGCAGGAAATCGTGCCTCAAGTGATGTTGTTGAAACGATGTAAAATGTGTACAACATGAGCATGGACGCCATTTCGATAACTTTGTACTGGCATATCACGAGGGTTGACGATGAAACGAAGTTTGATTCTGATCGGTTATCGCGCGACGGGCAAGACGACGCTGGCGCGACTGCTCGGGGAACGCCTGCAATGCGAGGCGGTCGATACCGATCCGTTGATCGAGCGAAAGGCCGGGCGAACGATCGCCGAAATTTTCGCCGAATTGGGCGAACCGGCGTTTCGCGATTTTGAATCGCAGGTCATTGCCGAATTGCTCCGCGGCGGTCCGTATGTCGTTGCCACCGGCGGGGGGCTGCCCGTGCGGGAGGCCAATCGCGAGTTGCTCAAGCGTTCCGGGGATGTCGTCTGGCTCAAGGCTTCACCGGAAACGATCCTGAGACGCATGGCGGGAGACCCGGCCACGCAACGCATGCGGCCGCAACTGACGCAACTGCCCCCGTTGGGCGAAATCGAACACGTTTTAAACGAACGCGCCGCCATTTACCGGGAAATCGCCGAATTGGAACTCGACACGGACGCCGCATCCGAACCTGAACTGGCGGAGCGGATCATGGATTGGAAAACGCGGCGCGAACGTATGGAATAGCTTTAAGAACAGGAAATTCGCAGCCGGAAGGTCGTGCCGGTTTCTTCGTCGGAAGTGAAATCGACCTTTCCGCCGAGGTATTTTTCGCCGAGCAGCCTCATGCTGTAGGTCCCGATCCCGCGTCCGACTTTCTGCTTCGTGCTGAACGACCGCTTGAATATCTGGTAGCGAACCTCTTCGGGAATGACGCCGGGATTGTTGACGTTGAACGTCAAATGGCCGTCGTCTTCGACGCAGGACAGGGTGATCGTGCTGCCGGGCGGCGAGGCCTCAATGGCGTTTTTGGTCATGTTGCCCAAAACCCGCATGAGGAGCAGGCGGTCGGTTTCGATGACGCGTTCGGATGAAGCCGCCACGGTGATGACGTGACCTTCGCCGATTTCGTGTTTCTGGTAGTTGGCCGCGAGGGCCTCCAGGAGTTCGTGCGGCTGAACCGCGTCGCGCTGGACGGCCAATTCGCCGTTTTCGGCGCTGATCAACTGGCGGTGGGCGTTGACCTCGTCGTGGAGCTGTTCGCACAGCCCGGCCAGGTACGGAATGAGGCCGGGATCGTCGCCTTCCGCCGGTTCCTGCGGATTTTCCGCGTGTTCGTCCTGCATGATGTCGACGTAGCCCTTGATGCAGCCGATCGTATTGAGGACGTCGTGAAAAAACAGACGCTGGAAAACCTCAAGCCGCTTGTTTTGCGAATTGTCTTCGAGAATCAGGGAATAATAGGTTTCCCCGTCGATGGTGAAGGGCGAAACGGTCGCTTTCAATTCGAGGTTTTGGACCGTTCCGTCCGGTCCCATTGATTCGATGCAGCATTCTCCGGACGCTTTCTCGCCCGTGTCGATGGTTTGAAGAATCGCCCTGACCGCGCCGCAGGTGGCGCAGGCCTTGCCCGTTCCGCAACCGCCGGGCCCGAATGCGGACTGTATGCAATTGAACGCCTCACCGGGACGCTTGCCGAGAACGTCCCAGGCCCGTTCGCCGAATTGCGCTTTCGTCAGGCTGTTGGCACCGATGATCTGGCGTTGGCTGTTGAGCACGACGAGCGTGATCGGCACCGCATCGAACGCCGTGATCAGCATTCCGTTTTCCGCGAGTTTGACCGCCTGCTGGGCGATTTCCTCGCCCTTCAACCTTTCCGGGGACGCAAAATATGTCGAGACGGTTTGAGGGTCGGAAATCACCGTCAAATCATCGCTTTGGCATTGGGACATGGTCGTGTTTCTCCGTGCTGAAAATTCTGGTCACCAAGTTGTTGTAAAAATCCGGCGTTTCCGTCCTTCCGGACTGCAAATAAATTATCGCCGCGCTGAGCAATCAGGTAAAAATTGCCTTCGCTTTCTTTACTGTTGCTCAAAATTCGTTTTTGTTTGCATTTTATGAAATATAGCTTATTTCAAACCGAAATTTTTTCCTGTCCTATGGAATTTTGAATTTTGTCCGCACGAAATGAATATAACGCGAATAATCAATTGTGCTGCCATGTCTACATAAAATGACAATAAAATTATTTTTTTCTTGCGAGTGAATCTTTTTGAAAGTTTGCCTGAAGACTTGCAATCCGGATGTGAATTAAAGATAATAAATTGAAGTTCGCATCGGAAAATACGCTATGTTCCGGTTTTTTTGTCCCATTTTGATGATTCCGCCCGATCCAAGGAGCAGATATTTTATGTCAAAGAGAATTCCCGCCTTGCTCGTCGTTCTTTCCATCATGACTGCATTCGTGCTGATTTCGCAAGTCTCTCAGGCGGCGGAATCCGGTCAATATAAAGGCCCGATTGCCTTGATTCCCTCTCCGGATGGTAAGGTGATGTATGTTTTGAACCAGGACGCGAACGAAATTGCTCTCGTGTCGACGGCCGACAAAGCCGTCGCCAAAGCCTTTCCAGTTCCGGCCCATCCGAACGGCATGACCCTTTCGCCCGACGGCAAAACGCTTGCGGTGACCTGCGGCGACGATTATGGTGTGGTTGTGTTGATCAATTCCGCCGACGGAAAAGAGGCCTCACGGGCCAAAACGGGGCATTTTCCCTGTGCCCCGGTCTTTACGCCGGACGGAAAGCGGCTGTTCGTCTGCAACCGTTTCAACGCGACGATTTTCGAATACGACGCGGCCAACCTCACCGCCAAGCCGAAGGAATTCAAAGCCGTTCGCGAGCCGATCGCCGCGACCGTCACGCCGGACGGCAAGACACTTTTCGTCGCGAACTTTCTCCCGAACGACCGCGCCGACTCGTTCAACGTGGCCTGCGAAGTGACGACCGTTGACATCGGATCGGGCGGGGTCAAAAATATCCGTCTCCCCAACGGGACGACCGGCCAGCATGACATTTGCGTTTCGCCGGACGGAAAATACGTGTATTCCGTCTCGATTTTGGCCCGTTATCCGCTGCCGACCACGCAGGTGGAACGCGGCTGGATGAACACGGCGTCGCTCAATATCATCGACGTATCGACGCAAAGCCTGGTCAATACCGTCCTGCTGGACGACGTCGATCTGGGCGCGGCCAATCCCTGGGCCCTCACGCCGTCCGCCGACTGTTCCAATCTTTACGTCGCCGTCGCGGGGACGCACGAACTGTGTATCATTCAAACGCAGCCGATGCTCGAAAAACTGCTCAAACTGCCGGAAACGATCGAAGAGGCCAAAGCACTCGGCACCTACGACAGCCGCGGCACCTATTCCTCTTCGATCCGGGCCAACGTGAAAAACGATCTGGCCTTTCTTGTCGGCATGAAGACTCGCGTGCGAAACCTGCCCGGTCTCGCCCCGCGTTCGGTCGCGGTCGTCGGCAACGAGGTTTACCTGGGCGCCTACTTCAGCGACACGCTCGACGTCGTCGACACGGCGGCGCCGGGACGACCGAAGGTCACGTCGATCCCGCTCGGCCCGGAACCGGTCATGTCGCCGGTCCGCCGGGGAATGCTCGCCTGGCATGACGCGACCTACTGCATGCAGCAATGGCAGAGTTGCGCCAGTTGCCACCCGGACGTCCGGGTCGACGGTCTCAACTGGGACCTGCTCAACGACGGCATGGGCAACCCGAAAAACGCGAAGTCGATGGTTTACGCGCAGGACTTGCCGCCGGCCATGTGGCGGGGTGTTCGTCCCGACGCCCATTACGCGATTCGCACGGGCTTCCATTACATCCAGTTTTCCGTCCCGGACGAAAACGTCTGCAAGGACATCGAGGCCATGTTCTCCGAATTGCGGCCGCTGAAAAGCCCGTACCTCGTCGACGGCAAGTTGAGCGAAGCGGCCCAACGCGGCAAGGAACTGTTCAACAGCGAACGGGTCGCCTGTTTCAAGTGCCATCCGGAATCGAACCTGTTCGCCGACGGAAAGCAGCATGACGTCGATTCGCTCGGCCCGCTGGATCGCGAAATCGATATCCAGAAATGGGGCGGTCGTTTCGATACGCCGACCCTGATCGAAACGTGGCGCACCGCACCCTACCTGCACGACGGTCGTTATGTTGAGATGCGCGACCTCTTCCTCGACGGTCATCACGGCAACCGCGTCGGCGACGTCAAGGGCATGACCGAAAAGGAAGTCGACGATATGGTCGAATACGTTCTGTCGCTATGATGGTATCGGTGCGACAATAAAATTGAACGCACCGAAGAATCGCGATTACTCGTTGGGGGCGCTGGTTTCGCCAAGCGTTGAAATCAGTTCCCGTTCCTTGCCCGTCAATTGCAAATCGGCCCAGCAGGCCCAGTCGGCGGAGGAATTGTCGTTCGGGCCGACGTCGGTGACGAGCAGCAGTCGCACGGTCTTGCCGCTCCAGGGGGAAAGATCGGCGGTGATCGGTTCCCATTGCCTTGCGGTGTGATTCACCGATGTGACTTCCGTTTCCTTGCCGCCTTCGACGACGATCACCTTGTACGTGATGCCGTCGGATACATCGCCGCCGTCACGAATGCCGACGCTTGCGGCGAACTGCGCGTTGCCGCCGGGCGGAACCTGCATCGGTTCGCTGAGCATGAACGTGTAACCGACGCCACCGACATACGGCGGATGCACGCCCCAACCCGCCTTCGTGACGCCGCCTGCGGTGCAATCCTGCCGCGTTGCATAAGCCCCGCTTTTGCCGTCGCACGGAACGCGATTTCCATTGCGAAACGCATAACCGGTCTCAAATTTTTCCGAAAACGGATATTTTCGAATCGCCATTTCACTCGTCAACGTAAACGACTTTGAAAACGTCAGTTCGTTTTGCGCATTTTTCGCCGTTGCGATGACTTCGATGTTGCGAATACCCGGTTGCGTCGGCTTTTCAATCGTCAAAACGGCCGACGTCTTTTGATCCGGCTTGAGCGAAACCGTTTTTTGCGGTTTTTCATCACCACCGAGTGAAATCGCGTATTCGATTTTCTCCGGGAAATTGCTCCGCAACGTCACGGTCAGTTGCGATGCGTTCCGATCATATTCGGCGTCGAGATCGCAAAGCGGCAGGACGATGAAGTCATGCCATTCGTTGTCGCGTATTACCCAATGAATCGTCCCGGGCACCGCATCCCGGGGAATGAAATCGGCCCCCCAACGCATTCCCGGCACGGCATAGTGTTGTGAAGGTTTATAAGCCATTATATATTTAGTGATTGGGTTCCTGCCGATCAAATAACTGAACGCTCCTTCTTTCGGGGAAATATGCAGTATTCCGCGGGCTTGACGTCCTTCCGCCTCGCCAAGTTTCGTTCCGTTTTTATCAATCGCAATCATTGAGGCAACGCTCCTACCTTTCCAGAATTCTCCCGGTAACATCACGGCAAAGGTCTTGCACGGATTCGGGCCGTCCTGGATCGGGATGACTTCCCACGGTTCGTTTTTGTTCTTGAGCACGACCAGCGGGCCGTCGCAAAGCAAAGCGCCGAATCGGCGGAGACTGCCGCGACCGTCGGCGTACAT
>JAVBQX010000208.1:0-3364 GCA_031548645.1 Thermoguttaceae bacterium | reverse complement strand
GCGGCTGGAAACGAACCGGACGGTTTCGATTCCGCACAATTACAAATGGTGTGAGGAGACCGGGCGATTCGACAACTTCGCGAAAGCTGCCGGGTTGATGGACGGCAAGTTCCGCGGCATTTATTTCAACGATTCCGACGTGTACAAGCTGCTCGAAGGGATCGCCTATTCGCTGGCCGCGAACCCCGACCCGGAACTGGAAAAATCGGCCGACAAGGTCATCGACTGGATCGCCGCCGCGCAGCAGGAGAACGGCTACATCAACTCGTATTACACGCTCGTCGAGCCGGACAAAAAATGGACGAACACGCCGGTCATGCACGAATTGTACTGCATTGGGCACATGATCGAAGCGGCCGTCGCCTACAAACAGGCGACCGGCAAGACCAATCTGCTTGACGTGACCGAAAAAGCGATTGACCACGTGACGACGGTGTTCGGTTACGGGGCTGATCAAAAACGCGAAGTGCCGGGACACGAGGAAATCGAACTCGCGCTCGTCAAATTGTACGACCTGACCGGCAAGGAGAAATATCTAGAACTGTCGAAGTTTTTCATCGACATTCGCGGTGACCAGTCGAAGCGAACCGACAAATTGCATGGCATTTACCTGCAGGATCACAAACCGGTGCGCGAACAGGACGACGTGGTCGGGCACGCGGTGCGTGCGATGTATTTGTACGCCGGCATGACCGACATCGCCGCGAAAACCGGCGACAAGGAGCTGATTGCCGCCGTCGACAAGCTCTGGGACAACGTCGTGCACAAGAAAATGTACATCACCGGCGGCATCGGCGCCCGGCATGAGGGCGAAGCCTTCGGCGACGATTACGAACTCCCGAACGCGTCGGCCTATTGCGAAACCTGTGCCGCGATCGGGCTTGTGCTTTGGGCCGCGCGAATGAACCGGCTGCACGGCGGGGCCGAATACGCCGACGTGGTCGAACGCGCGATGTACAACGGCGTCATTTCCGGTTACGCCTTGCAGGGCGACCTCTTCTTTTATCCGAACCCGCTTTCGAGTAAGGGGAACTACGGCCGCCAGCCGTTTTTCGATTGCGCCTGCTGCCCGACGAACCTTGTGCGCTTCGTGCCGTCGATTCCCGGCTACATGTACGCAACGAAAGGCAACACGATCATCGTCAACCTGTACGCGCAGAGCGAAGCGACGATCACATTGCCCGACGGCACCGTGACGATCAGGCAGGAAACGAATTATCCGTGGGACGGCAAGGTGAAATTCGTCATGACGTCGAAGCCGAACGCCGGCGTTTCCGGCAACTTCATCATGAATTTCCGACTGCCCTCTCATTGGTCTTTTGAAACAAGCGGCTACATTGATCCGGTAGGGATTCACTGGGGCAAGGAATTCGTGCAAAACATCAATTACCCCATGCCGGTCAAACGCATCGTTGCCAATCCGAAAGTGCAGGCCGATCGCGGACGGGTCGCGTTGCAGCGGGGGCCGCTCGTGTATTGCTTTGAGAAATGCGACAACCCGGACGTCGATTTCGAGAACCTGACGCTGGCGAAAGAGCAGGATTACAAGGTCGAGTGGAAGCCGGACCTGTTCGGCGGCGTGAACGTCATCAAATGCCAAGATGTGAACGGCAAAGAGCTTGTCGCGATTCCGTATTACGCCTGGGCGCACCGCGAACTGACCGGCATGGACGTCTGGGTGAAACAGGACGGCCTGCCGCGCAAACCGAAGGCGGACGACCCCGCCTGGAACGACACGGCGTGGGGCGAAAAACTGTACCGTGAACTCGACCCGGCGGCGATGTTCGGCGAAAGCGAGCCGCTCACGATGCAGGAATCGACCGTCGTGAAGGCCTCGCACTGCAACGGCAGCGATTCGACGCAGGCGGCGTTCGACGGGTTGGCGCCGAAAAACTCGAACGACCAAACGATCCCGCGCATGACATGGTGGTCGCACAAGGGGACGCAGGAATGGATTGAGCTGAATTTCGATAAACCGCAAAAACTTTCGTCGCTCGGCGTGTACTGGTTCGACGACGTACCGAACGGTGGCTGCCGCGTACCGGAAAGTTGGACGCTTTCGTACAAGGACGGCGAAAACTGGGTGCCGGTCAAAACCGGCGACACGTTCGGCGTTGAGAAAGACCGTTATAACGCGGTCACGTTCGACGCCGTGGAAATGTCGGCGTTGCGAATTGACGTCAAGCTGCAAGACGGCTTTTCCGGCGGCATGTTGGAAATCGACGTAAGGTAGGGCGGTCACGCCGTGACCGCCGCGAACCAGAGCCCGAAGCGTAAGCAAGGGACAAAAAACCAGAGCCGCGACAGTGATGGAGCGGTCGCATGAGAACAGGTGTGGCGTTTTCCATTCCCAGCGTTGCGGCGGTCTCGGCGAGACCGCCCTACCTTGCATTTTTCGTTGATCATCAGGAGACAATAACATGCGTTTGATGACCGCGTTCAAGGCGTTTTTCGCCGTTTTGTTCGACCGTGACAAGGCCGAGCGGATCGCCCCCGTGCTGTCGGGCGAATCGCAACTTTTGCTGGAAACGGAAAAGCAGCCGGAAAAGATCGCGCCGCCGAAACCGGAAAAGCTCGCAGCAGCCAAACCCGGCCAGTCGGAGGCGATCACGCTGCTGGCGGCGTTGCAGCGGGAGGCCCGTTTTCTCGATTTTCTCATGGAGAAGCTCGACGGTTACGACGACGCCCAGGTCGGCGCGGCGGCCCGGTCGGTGCACGACGAATGCGCCGCGGTCGTCGAACGTTTTTTCGAAGTGCGGCCGCTCCGCACGGAAGACGAAATGTCGCAAATCACGGTCGAAACGCCCGACGCCGCCCGCGAGCAACTCGTCGGCGACGTTCGCGGCGAGCCGCCCTACACGGGCCGGTTGACGCATCACGGTTGGATCGCGAACCGCTGCGAACTGCCGAAATGGTCGGGCAAACCGGAATCGGCCCTCGTCGTGGCCCCGGCGGAAATCGAACTGGGGTAATGGTTGCGCACGCCAAGCCGTGCGATTATATCCCACTGCAATGTTCATTCGACGAAACAACAGCCGGAATGGAGCGCGCAGCGCAATGACGGGATCGTCCAAGGAACGCGGAACCCGCATTCCGTCATTACGGCGTTGCGCCTTCATTCCGGCTTTTGTTGTTTGCTCTCCAGCGAGCGCAGATCAATGACGTAGCGGAAGAGGAAGTTGCCTTCGGAAATATTTTTGTACGCTTCGTCGAGCTTTTGGATCGGGATGACCTCGACCTGCGGGTAGATGCCGTGTTCGACGGAATAATCGAGCATTTCCTGCGTTTCGCGGATGCCACCGATGAGCGAGCCGTAAATTTTTCGGCGGCCCATCAGCGAACTGGTCTTCAGCGTCGGCGTCTG
>JAVBQX010000018.1:0-3570 GCA_031548645.1 Thermoguttaceae bacterium | reverse complement strand
TTCCCAAGTGGGAGTCTGGGTGGTGGACTTGTTGATGTAGGCTTTCGCCTCGTAACCTAAGGGAATACGCCCCATGATATAATGTTCCTTTGTCAGTTGTGAACCGCATTCCGCCACATGCGCGGCAGATACGGCTGTGCTGTGATGAGTGCCGGCCCCATGAAGGGACGCGGCGGATATTGGGGATTTTCGCCGTAAACGGCGGCAGTGATTTCGTCATCTTCGAGCCGTTCGGCGATCAGTGCTTGTTCGGCGTCATAGGCAATCGCCTTCGCTTTGGAAACCATATTGGCGGTCGTCAGCTTCGCGAAATAAACGCTCGAATAGACTTTTTTGTTGCCACGTTTCACCCAACGCGGCGGGCCGATTTCAATCGGGCCATGTCCACCGATGTGCAACTTCCAGTTGTTGCGATAGTTGGTTTTCCGCTTTTTCTTTTTCGGGACACCGCCGAACTCATGCAGATTGGCGACCATACCGATTTCCGAGAGCGTGGGGCCCACGACCACGTCCTTGTCACTGGCCGCGAAACGGATCGACCGTTTGAGTGCACCCGTATGCGTGAACGGCGGTGTACCCGCAGGCGAGTGGGCATTCTTGTTTTTACGTCGCCGGATGGAGTTACGCGCGATACGATAAATCAATCGTCCTGCCTGCTCATGCGTCTTGATCACGGCGCGACCGGCGGCACGTTTCACCGCCTGGGTATTCATGCGGGCTTTCGCCTTGTACTTGATCATGGCGAAATGCTTTCATAACAGCTGAAGGTCAGCGTCACAAGGCTGGTGAACTGTCGCCATATCGCGTAATGCTCCTGCGCGTAAATCGGCGTGTTCTCCGCCTTGACGCAGAGGGCGTCGCCCAGCAGCTTGCCGTCGAACAGTTTGATCAGTTTTTCGGCCAATTCACAGAGCGGATCGAGTTCGGCGGCGTCGCCTTTTTGAAACTTTTTCATCAACGCGACATCGACGGCCACATGCACGCAGTTGTGCGACCGGCTCGCCCGCTCGTAATTGATCTCCTTGGGCACGACGATGATCCGGGGTTCTTTCGTGTCCTTGATTTCCAGCGAAGCCACGTATTGACGCTCGGTCGCGATGTCGGGAAAGGATTTTTGAATCTTTTCCACGACGAGATCGGCGATCTTAATGGGGAGGCTGCTCAATTTTCGGTTTCTCCTTATCTTTCGGTTTGATATTGCTCATGGCCAATGCCCACATGCGGTTGAAGTTCTCGTCTTGACCCGCTTTAATCTCCTTAAGAGTCTCAAGCTGTTCATCAAGGAGTTTGACGATCCGTTCGTCGCCCATCGACACATTGTTCTCCAGACTCGAAAGCCGTTCTTCCATCGCCGTAATCTTGCCCGATCCTTTCGTCAAAAACAGACGGCGCTCCCACACGAAATAGATCAGCACCGCCGATAGAAAGCCGACGATGCCCACCTTCTCGAATCCTTGCAAGAACTCCGGGTCGGGCATGGCCTGTAAAAACGGAATCGAAACGAGTCCGAAGGTGATACCCAATGTTTTGTAATCAATCATGTTTGCTCCTTTTCAATCGGCAGCGGCTTGATGTCCCCTGCCGAGGCTTCCCTGCCGGTATTGCATTCGACGCTGATCGCCCGGTCGTCAAGAAAGAACTTGAGTCGGTGGTCTTTTTCATTGGTGACCGGCAAACGTTTGCCAAGATGTTTCTCACACCAATCCTGCACGTAGCGTATGGCCAGCAATCGCTCCGCCTCGGACTGCATACGACTCGCGCGGGCCGTGAAAATGCGGACGTCCTGTCCTTCGGCGATCAGTTGTTTGACCCGCGTGACCATGCGCGGGATCGGGTCACCGATATGTTCGATCCCGCGCCAGTCGGCCTCATGGGCCAACGTGCCGTCGAGGTCAACTCCGATCCAGTACATAAGTTGTACCAATTTCTAATGTTATAATTGAGCTTGAAAATAGCACCGTTTTGTGCTACAATACATGTGGAAATGCCGCTCCCTTTTACGGAAAGATCATCGCAATGCGCAGGATGAGGATTTACCTTGATACGTCGGTTATCAGTCATCTTGATGCACCTGATACACCGGAGAAAATGCAGGATACCATTGCATTGTGGAATGCACTCGCCAAAGAAACATTTTTGGATGAATCCGTGGTGGAAGTTGTGATTTCCCGTGTGGTCTTACAGGAAATCGCTGATTGTCCCGATCCCAAAAGAAGTTTCATGGTCAATGAGCTCAGGCGAATCAAGCGTGAAATCATTTCCAAAACAGAGGAAGCGACGATTCTGGCGGAAAAATACATCACACATGGCGTTTTATCACGAAAACATTTCAACGACTTGCTCCACATTGCCCTTGCGTCACTGAACCGATGCAATATTGTTGCAAGTTGGAATTTCAAACATTTTGTCAATTTCAAAACAATGGATGACGTGAATGCGGTTCATTTGATCGAAGGTTATGAACCGATCCGCATTGCATCGCCATCAATGATTCTTGGAGAACTGGGATTATGAATGACAAATATACCGACGAAATCCGTGCCATTCGTAACCGTCAGTATGAAGAAACCAAAAACATGACGGCGGATGAAATGGATGAATACACCGATAACAAGGTGAAAGACATCCTGCTTGAACTTGACAAACCCTATGTTCCGGTGGATTCACAACAGCAACCGGTCGAAACCGGCCGCTGAGTTAGAACCTCCAATTTTTCGGCCACGGGATTTGTTGTTTGATGTAGAACGTACGGTCGTGGACGGTCACCGATTCTGGAAAGACCACGTAAGGTGGGCCGTAATGATGCATGGTCGAGCAGAATTTTCTGGCGTTTTTACGATCCATCCAGCACATATCCGCCGGTTCACCCTCGTCGCTGCTCTTGTACCGTGCGCCGTGGGAATTGACCCAACCGACGTATTCCTCGCCATTGACCTTGCGATAGCCGGTAAAATGGGTCGCGTGCGCCCATGACCCGGACACCACCGCCACCTTGACGCCGTTCTTGTCGATGGTGGAACCGGAGACGGCATTCGAATTGCCGACCGCAACCGAGAGACCCGCCGCACAACACGCAAAGATTTCATTGCAGAGATCGTCGCCGCGAAAATCGAGAAACAGAATCGACGATTGATATTTCAAGGCCTCGTCGAGATACTGCTTGTAATTCGAGGGCATGGCAAGATTGTTCGTGCCGACCAGCGACTCAATAAAATGACCGATTTCATTGGCGCCTTTCGCGATTTCCGAAACGGTTTGTCCGCCGTTGAGCGAGCCGCCCTTCGTGATCGCCCACATGACCAATGGATTGATGGGACAGTATTTGAGCGGTGCGCCCCGCGCGATCCAGTAAAGAACGGACGAATGATGCGCAAACGCGTCGGCGTGACCCATGCACGAGCCGATGCTGCCTTGCGACCAATAAAGTCGATCCGATTCCTTGTGATTCGCATCCAGATATTTCAGAACCTGCCAGGGCAAGGTGCAGGTGATTTGTTCGGTGACCAGAATTTCGTTTTCACGAATCTGATCATTGCGCCATGCTTTGAATGCGTCGTCATATTTCAGAAC
>JAVBQX010000071.1:0-5482 GCA_031548645.1 Thermoguttaceae bacterium | reverse complement strand
CTCGGCGAGACCGCCCTACCTTGATCCCCAAAATCTAACGCGGACAAAGCGCTACTGAATGAACCGTTCGTCGGCGCTGTCGGCGTGAACCGTGATTTCGCCGACGTCTTCGAGTTTCCGCACGACGTCGACGATTTCCTGCTGCACGCGTTCGACGTCCGAGGCGCGCATCGGGCCGAGGAATTCCATTTCCTCCTGCAGCATCTTGGCCGCGCGTTTCGACATGTTGCGGAAGATTTTTTCCTTGAGTTCCTCGCTGGCCCCCTTGAGCGCCGAGGCCCATTGCGAGGTTTCGACATTTTTGAGGATCGATTGAATGTCCTGGTCGGCCAATTTGAGAATATCCTCGAAGACGAACATGAGCCGGCGGATTTCGTCGACCAGTTCCGGGTCGTCCTGCCCGAGGTTTTCCATGATGTTCCGCCCGGTCTGCCGGTCGATGACGTTGAGAATTTCGGCCACGCTTTCGACGCCGCCGGCGCTTTCGAGCTTCTGGCTCATGACGCTGGCCATGCGGTTTTCGAGGCCCTTTTCGACTTCCTTGATGATTTCCGGGCTCGTCTGCTGCATGGTCGCGATGCGGCGGATGACTTCAAGCTGCCGCTCGGGCCGGAGCGAATTGATGATGTCGGCCCCCTGTCCCGGCGCCAAGTGCGACACGATGAGGGCGATCGTTTGCGGGTGTTCGTCGACGATGAAGGTCAACAGGTTCTCACTGTCGACTTTTTGCAGGAAGCCGAAGGGAATCGCCTCAAGTGAATTTCTTACCTGGTCGAGTACATTTTGCGCATTTTGACCCAGTGCGTCTTCGACCAGTTCCTGCGCAACGCGAAACCCGCCGGCCCCGCCGATGAGTTTGGTCGGGTTGGCCTTCGAAAACTCGCGGATGACGTTTTCCTGCTCTTCGGGCGTGATGATCCCCAGCCGGGCGATTTCGACCATGACGGCCTCGACCTGGGCCGGGTCGAGCCGGTGCAACAGTTCCGCCGCCTGATCCTTCGGGATGCTGATAAGAAAGACCGCGGCCTTGCGTAGATTGTTTTGTGCCATAGTATTACGTCAACGGAAAACGCGGCGACCGATCGCGAAACACCCGAATCCGCGACCGTCACCAAACCGCACGATACGCCACCCGGGCGAACATACCGGTATCCTCTTCGAGTGTCAATATAAATTGATCATCGGAAAACGGAGAGGGCAAAATGTTGTTTTTCTGCATCACGTCGACGAATTCGGCAAGAATCACCTCGGCGATCGTTTCCGTCGACGTGCTTTTGACGGGCAGCAACTTGACGTCTTTTGCCGGAAATTCCCATTCGCGGTTAAGTACCCCAACTTTCAACTGGGAGCCGACATGCCGCAGGGTCAGGTCCGGGTCGCTGGCCGGGACGAGAATTTTGTGCTCGAAACGTTCCAGAATTTTCACCATGATCTGTTCGACGAGCACGAAATCGACCACGCAGCCGAATTCATCGGGAATGCCGGTGATTTTCAACTTCGCGCGGAAGGTGTGACCGTGCAGCGGCTCGACGAGCAGGACGTCCTTGTGACGGATTGTGATGCCGCCGTCGGAACTTTCGTCGAGAACCGTCGGCTGGTATTTGACCCAGTGCGAGGCTGAAAACCGCAATGTATCGCGGTCGATGATGACGGAAAAGCGTGACATGTCATTCAATACGGTCTGCGGACGTAAGGCGAAAAGTTGTAGCTTGGCATGGTATTATAGCCGCCATAACCCGGCATGGTGTAAGCGCCGTAGTTCTGCGGGTACATCATTCCGGAACCATAGGGGGAATACATTTGGTAATTGTTCCTGTACAATTGCTGGATCGCCGAATTGAACACGGTGGAATTGACGCCTTTCAACTGCACGACGTGTATTTTTTTGACGGGGTTGTCCTTGATTTTTACGTCCGTTTCCTTGATGAATTGTTCGAGATCCTGCAGCAGTTCCTCCGGCCCCTGGAGCACGATCGAATTGGTCGTCTGGTCAACGTTGTGAGACGGTCGCAGTCCGTTGGGCAAAAGCGTCATCGCAATGCGGGCGCCGTAGGTGGCCAACATTTCCTGGTACACTTTGAGGACGTCGGAATTCTCAACGACCACCCGTTTCCTCGGGTAGATCGGGTCGGCAACGTCGAGCTGCTCGATCATTTCCGCGACGATGGCCCGGTCGCGTTTCGAACCGGTCACGATCACCGAGTTCGTCAAATTCTGCGGCGTCAATTGCGGCATGGGGGGAGGGGTGGCGTACCCCATGCCGCCGTAGGGATTGTATCCGCGACGGCCCCCGAGCTGCCCCTGCTGCGCCGCGGTCGAGCGGTTGAGGAAACGCGAGTTCATGCGCATCTGCAGACGCGGCACCAGAATCGACGGGGCGAGATAGCGAACCGCGTATTCGGTGTAATCGCGTTCTTCGTGTACGATGCGGTTGAAAGGAGCGGCTTCCGCCGCCTCTTTGTGTTCCGCGGCCAAAGCCGCCGCAAGCCGGTCGAGCGCCGCGGTGTCTTCCGAAACGACCGACAATGTGCCGTCGAGGTTGACGATCAAATAAACCGGAATGGCCGTGGTTACCTGGGTTGCTTGCGTCGCGGGAAGTGCCGCGGTTGCGGCGGGCTGCGTTGAAGCAGCCGTTGCCGGTTGCGGTACGGCGGTTTGTTGGGAAGCCGCTGTTGGTGATGATGTTTGCGGTGATGCGGCTGCCGGCTTCGGTGCGGGATTCGGCGTTCCGGAGAGCAACGGCACGTCCTGCATCGGCGAAACCGGTTCGGCGTAGGACGTGTAGGCGATCATGTCCCATTCCGGGAGGAGCGTGGCATTCAAAATCCGGTCGTCCAACTCAATGACCCGCGGCCCGTCCGTTCCGCTCATGCCTTCCGGGGCGTGATAACCCGGCGTTGGTGTCGCGGGGGTTGCAGGCGTCGCGGGCGTGGGTGCGGGCACCGGCGCAGGTTGCGGTTCGCCGGTCTTGTCCGGAACTACGAGCGGGTTGTCGGGATTGATCTGCGGCCAAATCTTCTGCAATTTTTCAATCAACTCGTCCGCACTTCCGTCGAACTGGATCGTGCGGTACGTGTCGCTGCCCGTGACGAGGGGCGCTTGCACCGTCACGCCGATCGGCACCGTGGCGGTCGGAGTTGCGCCGGGCCGATAGCCGACCGGGACGGGCGACGTCTGCATTTCGCCGGTTTCACCGAACTTGGCCAATTGTTCGCGGATTTTTTCATGCTGCGATTTCGTCGCGCGGATGTATAGCATGTCGGAATAGTAATCGACCTGGATCGTGGGTTGTTTCGAATACGGGTCCTCGTAAAAGAGCTGCCCGACCATCATCCGCACCGATTCCGGGTCCAGTTCGCGGAGCGTGTAAATGGCCAGTTCGCGTTCCTCGGTCTTGAACGAATCCATGATCATGCGGATCGCCGCGTGTTCCTGCGGTTTGGCCAACACCATCAACTTGCCGCTCATGGAATCATAGCTTGGGTTGAACTCCACGCCTTCGTTGAGGAAAAACCGCCAGATCGCCATTTGAACCGTCCAGGGATTGAGTTTTTCAAGATCGTAAATTTCCAGCTTGATTGTCGGGTCTTTCAATCCGCCCTTGGCCATCTGGTCGATCAGCGAGGCGATTTGTTCGTGCTGTTGCGGCGTCGCGGTCACGATGAGATTGCGGCCGGTCACGTCGGGCACGGCGTCGAAATATTGCCCCGGCAGTGCGGTGCTGCGATAAAACAGCCGCAACGCCTGCGACAGTTGATACGCGCTGACCGTGCCGGTGTTGTGTATCTTGACGGTCGATTGCGTTTTCGGGTCGTATTTGTCGATCTCAACGGCCATGGCTGCGATCTTCACCTGTTCCTCGCGGGTCGCGGTGGCGACGATCGAATTCGTGCCCAAGTCCTGCGAAAATGTCGCGCCGGGGAAGTGCGTCGTCATCAGTTGCAGGGCCGTCGTCAGCGTGATGCGCTGGAAGCGATACATCTGCGCGATGGCCGAGTTCTTGTCGTCCTCGTTGAGCTTGGCGATGGCCTCGGCGAGTTTTTCGTGCGCCGACGGCTTGTCCCACACGGACATTTTGTGCGAATCGGTCACGTTGAATCCCACGCGGGCGTTCGGCGCGAGTTTCGCCAGAAATTGCGTCCAGGCCGTGGTCGCGGCCATGTACTTGATTTCGTAATTTTCCGTCACACCCTGCGTGGCGGCGTTTTTGGCCAGCATTTCGTCGACGACCTTTTTGATTTTCGCCTGTTCGACCGGCGTGGCGTACACGGCGATCTGTCCCGGCACGTGCGTCGGGAGGATGAGCGTCCCGAGGGTGGCCGGCGAAACCGCCATGATCGTCGGCCACGTCCAACTGTAGAACCATTCCGGCGGAATGTCGCTCAGGTCATACACGACGGCGATTTTTTCCGATTCGACCGGTCGCGGCACGTCGATCGCGTCGATGGTTTTCCTGATTTCCTCGTGAACGCCCGGCGTCGCGGTGGCGATCAGGTCGCCGGTGTCCGTCCGCACGTAAAACACGGCCCGTCCGGTGAAACGCGGAGTCAAGTATCCGAAGGCCTCGCCGAGGGGGATGTTTTTCGTGAAATAGGTTTGCGTCACCTGTTCGGGGAAGGACTCGCCCATCGATTCGGTCACGTGGGCTGCGATGACGTGCTCGTCTTTGGAACCGTAGACGATGATCGTGCTGTCCGCGTAATTCGGAAATGCGACGCCGCCGACGATCTGCGACTGCAAAATGCCCGTCACCATCGGCAGGCTGGCCGGCGGCACGTGATAGGCCTTCAACTGCATCGCGTTTTCGGGGACGGTGATCGTTTGCAGCTTGGCGATGATTTCGACGATCTTCTGCTGGTCGATGGGCCGGGCGTACACGATCATCTGGTCGGGCGTGATCCCCGGCATGACGGTTGCCCGGGGCGCGGGCACGGTCAGTTGAATAATGCGCAAAACCCGTACGAGCAGCGCTTTCTCCAAGGAGTAAACCTCGATTTTCGGCAGTTCGGCTTCCTTTTGCTCGAAATAGGTCTTGATGAACGCGTCGATTTCCTTGTGCGTCTGCGGCGAGGCCACGGCGACGAGCGTCGCTTGCTCGTACTGCGGCGAAAAGGTCGCCTTCGGGGCCGGAAACGCCTGCACGAGAGAACGGTAACCCGTGTAAATGACGCTGGGGTGATAATTCGCGAAACTGTACTCCCGCGGCACCGGCTTGAGTTCCTCCGGCAGGTCGACGTCGAGAACCTCCAGGGCTTCCTTGACGGCGAGGTGATCTTTCGGCATGGCGCGAACGACGAGTCGTTGCGTTCCCGAGGTGACCGGCGTGGGCGTGCGACGGGGACGCGGCGGCCAATACCAGTAATCGTCTTCTTCAGGTTCGTCCGTCCCGAACAATGCGTTGGGCGCGACCGTTTTCAAGTAACTCGTCGCATCGGCAACGGTGATGTATTTGAGGATGTAAACTTCCGGCGTGATCGTTTCC
>JAVBQX010000240.1:0-6649 GCA_031548645.1 Thermoguttaceae bacterium | reverse complement strand
ATTGACGGGGTTGATCGCATACGAGCCGGTGAAGACGCCGGTTTTTTCCTTCGCCAAATCGGTGCGGTCGAGATCGCTTTTTCGCGCCGCCTGTTCGCAATACGCCTTGACCGCCGCCGCTTGTTCCGGCGTCGTCAGCCGCTCGACCAGCGGGTGTTCCGGCGCGATAACCATGTACGTCGCCCCAAAAAGCGTGTCGGGGCGTGTCGTGTAAATGCGCAGCACGTCGTCGCCGGGTTTTCTGGGGTAACCCGATTTTTTACGATCCGTTTTCCATTTCTCAAAATCGTTTTCACGTCCAGCAAGCTGGACGGCTAAGATATAAAAATCGACTTCCGCGCCGGTGCTGCGACCGATCCAATTGCGTTGCAGCAGTTTGATGCTTTCCGACCAATCCAACGGGTCAAGGTCTTTTTCGAGCCGATCGCCGTACGCGGTGATGCGGAACATCCATTGACGCATCGGCATGCGCACGACGGGGTGACCGCCGCGTTCGCTCAGCCCGCCGATCACTTCCTCGTTCGCCAAAACGGTGCCGAGGTTCGGGCACCAGTTGACCGGCGCTTCGATTTGATACGCCAAACGGTGTTCGTCGCGATATTTTTCAATCGCCGGTTCCCCCTCCGCTTGCACGTCCTCGGGAATCGGCAGTTCCGCGATCGGGCGGCCTTTTTGCTGCTCGACGTCGAACCACGTGTCGAACATGATCAGGAAAATCGCCTGCGTCCAGCGAAAGTAATCGACGTCGGTCGTCGAAATCTCGCGATCCCAATCGTAGCTGAAGCCGAGCATTTTGAGCTGCCGCCGGAAGTTCGCGATGTTGTCCGACGTGATCGTTCGCGGGTGGATGCCGGTTTTTTTCGCCTGCTGCTCGGCCGGAAGTCCGAACGCGTCCCAACCCATCGGGTGCAGAACCGCCGTCCCGCGCATCCGCTGGTAACGGCACACGATGTCCGTCGCGGTATATCCTTCCGGATGCCCGACGTGCAACCCCGCCGCGCTGGGATATGGAAACATGTCAAGCACGTAAAGTTTCTTCGCGTTCGAGACGGGAAGTCTCGGCGCCGCAAATGTTTTGTTGTTTTCCCAATACTGCTGCCACTTCGACTCAATTACGGAAGGATTGTAACGTGCCATGATCTCTGTCACTCGATATTAATAAGGGTGATTTGAATGTAAAAATTGCCGAATGACTTTTATTTTATCACAACCGAGGCCGCTGAAAAGAGCCGACGGAATATCGCGTCATTTTTCTTTTCGCGAAAAAATCAATGCGAATTGTGCCGACAATACAATTTAAGCGTATCCACCTGATGTGTTAAAGTTGTATTTCCATTACAATAGGTAATCGTCAGGTGTTGTCACAGGATCATTCCGGTTCAAATCTACTCCGAACCTGCAAACATTCGATAAAAAACGTCGCCTTTTACCACAGATCGGACTTCGCCATGCCGAATAACGCTCCCCAGCCAACGGAAGAGGAATTGCGGGAAATGGCCCGGCAGTCCGCCTGTCCATCCGGCGAATTCGGATTGATGATCGGTGAAAAGATGGCCGCCGTCAATCAGCATTTCATCCGTCGGACGGTCGAGGCCCTGGAGATCGTCGACGGAGACTCCGTTCTTGAACTGGGCCATGCCTCCGGGCGGCATGTCGCAGACTTCATGACACCCGGTCGACGAATTCGCTATGCGGGGCTTGAAGTCTCGCAAACGATGGTTGAGGAAGCCCGGCGAATCAACGCAGGACTCGCCGTGACGCAAAACGTGACATTTCAACATGGTGACGGCCTTTCCCTGCCGTTTGACGAGCACGCGTTTGACAAAATTTTCACCGTCAATACGATCTATTTCTGGGAACGACCTGTGCCGTACCTCCGTGAAATTGCGAGGGTCATGAAACCGGGAGGGCGGTTCTGCCTGGCGTTTGTCCCCAAGGCGATGATGGAAACGCTGCCGTTTGTCAAATACGGCTTTCATCTCTACCATACGCCCGAAATCGTCGAGATGCAGGAACAAGCTTCTCTGAAGGTGGTGAATGTCAAGCACATGATCGAAGATACGCTCACCCCGTTCGGCGTTCCCGTCAAGCGGAGTTTCGTTGTCATCACGTCTGCATCGGCCGGATGACGCTTCAGCCTCCATTCCACCGTTTTTCGATTTCGCGCATGGCTTCGGCGGCGCACATCGGGAGATGGATCGCGGCTTGTCCGGTCTGCTCGCTTTCCGCCGGGTTGATTTCGATCGTCGGAACCCCCTGCGTTTTTGCCAGGTCAAGCGGCTCGGTGATATAGTAAAACATGGCCGAAGTGCCGACCGAGAAAACCAGGTCGAAGCCTTTGCCGCCGCGGAATTCGCGTTGAAAACCTTCCGTTTCGCTCAACGGCAGGTCTTCTCCAAACAGTACGACGCGAGGACGGATCACGGCGTCGCATTTCGGGCATCGCGGCGGCAATGAGCGTTGAAGCTCCTGAAGCCGCGTCCGAACGGTTGTATCCAACTGCAATTTTTCCGACCATGAACAATTCGTGCAGTGAAGCGTATCAAGCGATCCGTGAAATTCATAAACGTTCTTCGACCCGGCGGCACGGTGATAGCCGTCGATGTTTTGCGTGAGGATGACCAGTTTGCCACCTTGTTTCGCGAGTCGTTTTTCCCATGTCGCGATGATGCGGTGCGCGTCATTCGGCTCATGTCCGGCAATCGCCATGCCGAGTTGCAGCATGTATTTCCAGGTGATTTCCGGTTTTTTCCGGAGCATCGTTCCGGAAAGACACTCTTCGATCCGGAAGCCTTCCACGGTTCTTTTTTGTTCGTACAACCCGCCGAACCCGCGATACGTCGGCAACCCGCTGTCCGCCGAGATTCCGGCGCCGGTGATGAACAAAACCCGTTTGGCGTCCCGCAGCAATTCGGCGACCTCGTCCAGTTTTTTTTCATGGACGTGCGGCATGTCATTCCTTGTTTTTCCATGAAAACCGGTAATTGAAACGCCGGTTCGGCGCGGTGTCGCCGCCGGTGCAAAGCGAAATCGGACTGTCGAGATCGGCGGGATTGTCGCTGTATTTGAAGTCAAAACAAATTTGATCGCCGGTCCAACCACCCAGCGCACGGGGCAGTTTGATCGCCAGTTTGTTCGCGTCGACCGAATATTGCAACGGCGAACGTTCGTCCCAGCTTTTCGTCGTGTCATTCCATTTCATCAGCATCGTTTTGCTGCCGTCGATGACGTTTTTATTCACGAGCAGATCGTAGCCGAACCAGCCGGTCTCAGAATTCTGGTCGGCGTCGATCAAAAGCAGCATCCAGTTTTTATCGGTTGACGGGGACAATGGCGCGGCGGTTTCCACGTAAAAATATACGTTCTCCTTGTCAACGGCGTTTTTACACGTGACAATGTCGTTGCGACCGGACGTGTCGGTGTAATGCCGCCCGTTGTATCCGTCATGATCGCGATGGAACACGTCGCCGATCGTATCACGGTATTCCACTTTGACGGCATCCCACGTTGAAAAGGGAGATTGCCAATCCACCTTCGTTTCACCGACATTCTGCGGAATCGGACGCGCTCCTTTGTAACGCCGCAGATTTTGCGCCATTTGCATGTAGTAGTTGTCCGTGTAACCGCCCTTCATCGGCTGGATGCCGCGATTGAACTCCGCGTTGTATTGGTCGACGAAGAAATAGGCCGCTTCCGGTCCGCGTCGCATGAAGTTCATTCCCTTGAGCGTCGCGGGATCATGATATTTTCCGGCGATCCATTCGTTCCAGTCGTTGACGTAGAGAAATTTCGGGTCCGCTTTCAAGGCGTCTTCCCATCGTTCCTGGAAATAGATGCCGTAACCTTCGGGGTGCTCGACCGTTTTGCCGAGCCAGGGAACGTATGCCGATTTCGGCATGTCGTATTCGTCCAGTTCCGGTTCGCCATGTTCCTTGCTCCAGGATTTGCCGATCATCGTCGAGGAATGCTGCGCGGGGGTCACGGCCGCCTCTTCGAGCTGACCGTCGTGTTTCGAAACCAATTCCTCGGGCGAAAGGGCCTGGACCCTTTTATCCCCCATGTCGTAACCGAAACTCCAGCAGTCCTCGGTGCCGATATACCGCTTGCCGCCCCATTGGTAATAGCCCCACCACATCATGCGAAACGTGAAAAAATCCCGCACTTCGGGGGTGTAATCCGCGTAAAATTCTTCCGCATAGTTCGGGTCACCGTAATGCGGGTGGTTCGGATCGGTTTTGGCCGCGGCATCGTAATGCGGATTGGGATGCTTGATTTCCGCTCCGTTGGCGTCGAATGACGGTGAAGCGTTGTATAGCAACAGCGGCTTGCCGTCCCATTGAAACCAAAATTCCTTGAATTTTTCCGGCTTGTAGATTTTTTCATACAGATTTTGCACCACCGTGATGGACGGGCCGTTGAACGACCAGAAACAGAACTGCGGGACCTTGTTTCCTTCCGCTTTCATTTTTCGCATCGTTTCGAGGATGACGTCCCATTCGTGCCAGTATTGCACCGCGTTGGTCACATCAAAAATGATCACGTCGATCCCGGCGTCGGTGAGCATCGACATGTCTTTCCGGATGACGTATTCGTCGTCGCTGATGAAATAGCCCATTTCGGGCTCGCCCCAAAAATAACCCGGTGCCCCCATCGCCCAATTGGGATGATTGGCGTCAAATTTTGCATCGGGATCATCGGCCAGAATTTTGGTCACGTCGCTGTCAAACTTGGAACTTTGTCGTGTCGCCGCCGGCCCGCCGTGCCAGGTGATGTAAAAAATTCCCGTCACGCGCGGCTTGTCGTTTTTCAAGCCACCTACGTCTTCATGGAGCGGCATGGTCCTGCCGAGGGCGTCCGTCGCGACCCAGGTATCGGAAAAAAGGTCACGTGTTTCCTGGGCCGGGAGCATCCCCGCGGGTACGCTGATAACGACACTGAACAATAATATTCCGAGAAAACATCTGTTTTTCATAATATCCGCTTTCATATCGATGTTGTGAGTTTTGGGTTTGCCGGAAAACGCATGAATTCCCCCTTTACCAATTGAAACCATATTATGGCGTTTACGCAATCACTTCCTGTCCGTGCTCGGCGATCCATTTTTTCGCCCATTCGACCGCTTCGATCTTCATATCGCAAATATTGGACGCGAGAAAAATCATTCCTTCGATCTCGCCCGCCTTGAGCCATTTCAACGCGGTTTGACATTGCATTTGCATCAACTCCATGGGGAGCGGCTTCGAAAGCCCGAAATCCCACATGTAAATTCCCAGCAACGTTCGTTTGTTCGGGGCGATCTCCCGGTATTTGGCGAAATTCTCATCCAGCCTGGTCAAATCGTCCGCCGTCCAACTCCAGAACGAAATCAAATCGCACAACTCAAGATGCCTTCGGATGGCCGGGTTGAGTTGGTGCGCATAAAGCGTGACCCCGAGATCAAGCGTTCTGTCGGGAAGGGGCAGTTTTTTTCGGATTTCCTCCAGTTCCGCGATGGACCACGCGGCGGGCGGTTCGGCTCCTTCGTCGTTTTCCGCCAATCGGTATTTTTGTGCGGGCACGGCGTTTCCATGAAAGAAATCGTCCATGAACAGCCCCGTGATGTTGGGCATCGTTCGCGCGATGTCAAGGACATGTTCGCGTTCTTCCCGCGAGGTGCCGCCTCCGCCGCCGACGAAACTCCACATGAGTTTTTTCGTGTTTTTATACTGTTCGGCGTACTTGTCGAACGGCATGGCGGGTTTGCCGTCATAACGCACCATGATGATATTCGGAATTCCGAGATAATCGGCCCCTTCAAGCGGCGTCATGCGGCTGTTCATCGGCAAACCGTAGGAATTGTCGTAGGAGCCTTCGAGATGCCCCCAAAGCCAAAGCGTGTCACGGACGGTCGTTGTCGATTCGGAAGCAAACGACATCGTTTCCGAAGCCGGCAACATCGCCGCCGCCGTCAAGGCCCCGCCACATTGCAGAAAACGCCGTCGTGTCACTTTTTCCATTTCATCTCTCCAGGGAAAACAAAGCTGCCATGCCATTTATTGTATCGGCAACAAAGCCATGATGCCATATCGAAAACCTCGCACACTACATATTGGTCGCGTCGTCGGCCGGTCGGCCTTGCGAGGTCAGGCGGTCGAAAGCCTGCACGAGCGCCGTCTTCTTCGCCGGGTCGGCCACCGTTTCCTCGCTGGCATAGATTCGGCAGATGCGGTAACTTTGCGGGATGTCGCGGAACAGTTCCTCCTCTTCAAGGCGCCGCACCTGTTCCGAGGCCGGGTCGTACAAAAAATTGAGATTCGCCGAAGGAAGGTGCGCCCCCGGCCGCTGGGCATGGCGCGGGATGTCGATGCGGATTTCGATTTCGCGATATTGCTCCGGCAGCTCGCGACGAATCGCCATGTCGAGGAGCCCTTCGTCGGAAAAGACGCTCGACTGTTCCTTGGCCCCGGCCTGGAAAAGGATCGTCCGTTCGATGACCAGGTGCCAGGTGGTTTTGCGGAACACGATGTCCTGCCAAAGCGGCGCGGCGGCCTGTTTTCGCGGGTCGTCCGAACGGTCCCATCGCGCCACGTCGACCAGCAGCGACCAGTCGGTGAAGTGCAGGTAATCATCGAGCCGATCCAGCGGATTGCCGGGAAAGATCAGGTCTTTG